>NZ_AP027923.1:600000-802570 GCF_030296835.1 Pseudoalteromonas sp. MM1
GCATGGTTAGCGGCTTTAGCAAGTGTAGGTGTAGGGCCAAAACCCACACCCACAGGGAGCTTAGTTTCGCGCCAAACGGTACGCCTTATTGTATGCCCATACTCATGCCAGTTTTTAATAAGTGGCATGTAGCCATTAAAGTGTAAAAACGACTCATCAATACTGTATATATGCTGTGTATCGCAAAAGCGGCCAATTACGTTCATCATTTTGGCACTTAAATCGGCGTACAGCTCATAGTTACTCGAACGTACAACCACATTATTTTTCTCAAGCAAATGCTTAACTTTAAAATAAGGGCCAAATTTAGGAATGTTTAAATGCCGAGCAATAGGGCACACCGCACATACGCAGCCATCGTTATTAGTTAAAACCACCACAGGTTTAGAGCGAATAGCAGGGTCGAACACTTTTTCGGCGCTGGCATAAAAGGCAACGGCATCGACTAAGGCGTACATTTTAATAGCTCAGGGCTTGGGCGGTGCATTCTAATTGATAGTGTAACCACGCCCTCTAACTGAAACTCATCAGCTGGGGTTAGTTGTACCGGCTTATGTAAAGGCGATGCCGAGAGTAACCGCGCATTGGTTTTATCCAATAGCTTACACACAAATAAGCCATTTAAATTGGCAACAATAACATCGCCGTTATCGGCTTGCTCAGCACGGTCTACTACAAGCAAGTCGCCCTCAAAAATCCCCACCTCTTGCATGGAGTTACCCGATGCAATACCAATAAAGGTGGCGTCGGGGTGCTTTATTAATAGCTCATCAAGCGAAACCCCTAGCTCGGCATATTGCGCCGCGGGCGATTCAAATCCACACACACCAGCTTCTATATAAACGGGAATAACAAACATAACATAACCTAAAACACATATACTGTATAAGTGTACAGTATATGCGTTTTGTATGAGTTATGCCAAGAAATGAAAGGCAGCTTAGTCCATGTTTTTGATCATTTGTTGCGCGGTATCTAAAAAGTCTTTGATTTGTTGAGGATTTAAATTTTTACACATTTGTTCATTTATTTGCTGCTCAGAGGCTAATAACTTATCAAAAAGTGTGTTGCCTTGTTCGGTGAGCGACAAAATAAAGCAGCGTTTGTCGTGCTCACTTGCTTGCTTATTGATAAGGTTTAAGGCAATTAAATCTTTAATTAAGCGGGCAATTTGTGCTTTGTCGCGCTGTGTTTTGGTAACTATATCGTTAGCGGTGCAGTTACTTGTAGCGGCAATTATATGTATACAACGCACGTGCATAGCATTAATACCAAGGTCGCCTGCGTTAATGGCCTCGCGGATTGTTACACGGTAATTTTGCATGAGTTCAAACAAGGTATTTGATAAAGACGTATTCATAGGGCTCTCAATGTAGTTGACAATGTCAATCAATCTGTTTATGGTTGATTTTATCAACCAATGAGGCGTTGTGCAATGCTTGCTTTAAAAAGCAGTTAACTATTTTGTTAAACGAGGTGATTTTAAATGGGTAAACAAGTTCGCAAAGCTAGAGTACTAAGTACTGAACAAATAACGCCGCATTTACAGCGCATTATTGTAGGCTCAGCTGAGTTTTCGGATTTAACGCCAGCGCATATTGGCAGCTATGTAAAAGTGCTTATTCCTCAAAATGGCAAAGTTGATTTTAATTTAAAAACCGCGTGTATGCGCTCTTACACAATAAGAGACGTTGATGAGGCAAGTGGTGCGTTAACGCTCGACTTTGTAATAAATATGCACCAAGGCCCAGCAACCCATTGGGCTAAAATTGCCCAAGTAGGTGATGAGCTCGCTATAGCAGGCCCAGGCCCTAAAAAGCTTGATAATTACCAGCACTCGCACTATGTTTTGCTAGGCGATTTAACCTCAGTAAATGCAATAAAAGGGTACATGCAGCAGTTACCCGCAAGCGCAAAAATTGACGCGTTTGTGCATGCGCCTACAGAGCAAGACATTATTGATTTACACACGCAGCGCGATGTTAATTGGATAATTACAGATACACCTGATACCGATATGCTCAACGCGCTTAACAATTTGCCACACACAAATGAGTCACCTATTGTATTTATGGCATTAGAGGCAGGATTAGTGCGTAAAGCAAAAACCTTACTTACGCATAACTTTAATATACCGCGTAGTAATATAGTTTCCTCTGGTTATTGGAAAAAAGGCGTAGACTCAGAGGGTTATAAAAAAGAGCGTCAGCAAAGCTCTGAGCTTGCATAAATACCTAAGAGCAAAACAGCCTAACGCTATTTTGCTTTTATCTGTTACCTTACTTGAATTGAATAAATAGCAGACCCATTTAAGTGTTTTATGCTGATGATGAAGCCCATTATTAGCATGCATTTTAAGGAGCTGCTATTTTGTTATCTTCCATTCCCTTTTCGTTATTAGAGCTTGCCCCCATGATCAAAGGGGAAAGCGTTTCTCATACGCTCAAGAAAACCACTAAATACGCCCAGCGGGCAGACCAATTAGGGTTTAATCGCTTTTGGCTGGCTGAGCATCACAATATGCCCGGTATAATTTGTGCTGCTACTTCAATATTAGTAGGCCATATTGCAGGTAAAACTCAGCGTATTCGTGTTGGCTCCGGCGGAATAATGCTGCCGAATCATTCGCCATTAGTTGTGGCTGAGCAATTTGGCACGTTAGAGAGTTTATACCCCGGGCGAATAGATTTAGGTCTTGGCCGCGCCCCAGGTAGTGATCCGGTCACTAGCCGTGCACTCAATAATGATATGAGCCGCGCTGAAAATTTCCCTGAGGAGGTAACAGAGCTACAAACATTATTAGGCCCATACAATGGTACTCATCCTATACGTGCTATTCCTGGGGAGGACACAAATGTACCACTTTGGCTGTTAGGCTCGAGTTTATTTAGCGCGCAATTGGCCGCCCAAAAAGGGCTACCTTATGTATTTGCAGGACACTTTGCGCCGCGTTTTGTACACGATGCAATAGCGCTATACAAACGAGAGTTTAAAGCCTCAAACGTATTAGATAAACCCTATGTAATGCTTGCTTTACCGCTGGTGGCGGCAGAAACCGATGAAGAAGCGCAATACCTCTCTACCACCTCAAAACAACGGGTGCTTGAATTAATACGCGGCAAAGAGCTATGGCTAAAACCTCCGGTAGATACCATGGAAGGATTATGGAGCGAGCAAGAGCGTGCCCACGTAGAAAACTTTTTAAGTTTAAGCGTAGTAGGCGGGCATGTGAGTATAAAACACAAATTACAGATGATAGCGAAAGAGCTAGAAGTGGATGAGTTTATATTTACTAACGATGTTTACAACAGCGAAAAACGCCACAGAGCCTTAGAAATTTTAATGGAAATAAAACATTAATTATATTGGTTAAGCAAGCGTACACCCTAAGCTTGATACTATACAGGCATCATTAAAAGTTAGTTTTTATATACTTTGTTTATTAACTTTCAGTGGTGTCTGTATTAAGTTGTTTTCGGTATTTAATTAGTTAGTGCAAAGTGTTTTGCCAATGTTTAACGGCTATTTTTGCATTTATTACCGTTCTATTTTTTCAATTAAATTGATTTAAACAATCAATTTTAAGATACCACTTTAATTTTTTATAATGACTGTATAAACAAAAACATCATTAAATTAAAGGAAGGTACACCGTGAACGCTCTAACAACCGCATCGGCTAATTCAGTTACAAAACCAGCGCAGCCAAAAGTTGCACTGATAGCTGAAGGTGGCGGACAGCGAGGGATATTCACAGCCGGTGTACTTGATGCGTGGTTAGAGCAAAATTACGACCCCTTTGATTTATTTATTGGCACCTCTGCCGGCTCGCAAAATTTAACTAGCTATTTAGCACGCCAAAAAGGCTATGCAAAACGTTTAATTAGAGGGCTTTCGCGTAACAAGCGTTTTTTTCAATTGGGCCGTGGTTTAATGGGTAAACACATAGTTGATTTAGACTGGTACTTTGATAAAACCACCGAGGTAAACAGAGTACTCGACTTTAAAACAGCTAAAAGCAGTTTAGGTGAGCGAGAGTTACTTATAACTGCAACCAATACTCGTGACAGAAAAGCCTATTACTTATCGCCAACAGGTGAGGGAAAGCAATGGCGAGATTTATTAAAAGCTTCTAGCGCGTTACCTTTTTTGTATAAACAGGGGGTTAAATTAACACCTTGGTTAGATACAAAAGCAGCAAACGAAGCAGATTTAGCTCGTCAAGAGCACTCTAGTGACGACTTTTATGTAGACGGCGGTTTAGCAGCGCCATTGCCGGTACGCGAAGCTTATAACCGCGGTGCACGAAAAATCGTGGTAATAAGAACCGTTGATGAGCATTTTCAAGCGCAAACTGCATGGGTTCAAAAGCTTAGAACATTTGCATGTGCGTCAGGTTACTGCCCAAAAACACTCGATTACTTGATTCAACACGAACAAGCATACCTAGACGAGCTAACGTTTATTGCCAATCCGCCTAGTGATGTAGAAATTATACAAATTTTTGCAGATGAAAAACTACACAGTAAATTATTAGGCAGTTCAAACGATGATTTACGCTTTGATCATAAACTAGGTGTAAAAGCAGGCCGCGCTTATTTAAAAAGTCAAAATGCACGTATAGTAGATTACGCACACAGCTATGCCATGTAGCTGTGTATACCAGCGCTTAAACTTAAATTACCACGCGCTGGTAAAGTGCCTTAGCAAAATTAAAGCTATGCTTTTTTTAAGCTTATCGATGGCTTTTTATTGCTAATTGCCGCACCTAATAAAATAAGCGCTAAAGCAATAAATACTGACCAACTAAAGGGAGCCTGCGAGGCGAGTATTAAAATAAATGTAGAGAGCACCGGCGTTAAAAAGCTTAAGGAAGCTAAAAGCGAGCGATTACCAAATTTTAAACCATGATCCCATAAATAAAATGCACCACCTACTGGGCCTAATCCTAATAAAATAGCGCCTAGCCATTGTGAAGCAGACAAACTAGTAACGGTTGTTTCAAAATAAAAATGTGCACAAAGGGCAAGCACTGCCACAATAAGTGAAAGCCAGCCTATGTCATCTACATGGCTATTAAATCGCGACATTAAATAAGAATAACTCGACCAAAGTACGGCGCAGCATCCTGCAAAAACATACCCTAAGTAATATTCACTATTGATTGATAACCCACTGCCATCGGTAATTAAACTAAGCGTGCCTAAAAATCCCAGTAATCCGCCCAATATAGCTTTAAATTTAGCCCCTGGGGTAGCAACAAATACACCTAGCAATAATGGCCAAAGGTACACAATTAAGCTTACCTCGATTAAAGGGCCGTATTTTAAAGCCATAAAATAACAAAAGTGAAAACCAAATAAACCAGTAACACCTATTATAATTTGCTTTTTAGAAAGCTTAGGAGGGGTTAATAATGGCTGTTTTGTAGCTACGCGTTTAACTAATAAAATAATAAAAGAGAGTGAAAAACATATAAAAAGTAACTGAAAAGCAGGCAGTGCTTTGGTTAAATTACCCAGTAATGCTAAAAGCCCCCACGAAAATATTGCTAAAAAGCCTATGTTTGTTGCCATTAATTATCCCCCGTAAATACTATTTACTGAGTGTATCAACAGGGTGAAGTATAAATATGCTAAAAAGATGGTGTTGTTGTTTGCTTAGGCGCAATTTACTGCTTTGTAAACGCTTTAGGTGGCTGCCCAAAGTATACATTAAACCGACGGCTAAAAGCTGAGGCATCATTATAACCAATGCGCTCACCTACTAAAGCAATCGGTAGGTCTGAATGCGTTAATAAGGCGCGCGCATGCTGCATTCGTAACATAGTTATATATTGCAGCGCACTCATGTTAGTGTTTCTTTTGAAAACAGTTTTAAATTGCGTAACGCTTAAACAGGCTATATTGGCCAGCTCTTTTAACGTGTAGGGATACGCTAAATTTTGCTTTACCGTGGTTATTACATTATCTATTCGCTTATCAATATTACTGTGGCTGCTTTGCTCACAAAGTAATAAATAAAATAAATCAAAGGTTGAGCTAGTCAGTTTATCATCACTAACAACGAGCAGTTGCTGCTCAATAAATTGTAAGTAACTTAATAAGCGGCTATCTATTGAAATTTTAGGGCAAAAAAGATTTATAAGGTTATCAGGGAGCGCATCTAAATCTGCCACAATAAAACGTGCAGCCTCATCGGCCGTAAAGGCATGCACTACGTTTTTATGTATAACTATACAACTGCCTGTACTGACCGTTGTTTTAAAGTCATTATTTAATGTTATGTGTATTTCACCGTGTAGAGGTAACACGAGTTGATGGTAATTATGCTGGTGGCGCTTTATATCTTGCGAATAAAACCGAATAGAAAGCTTATTCATTGCCTACTCCAATATCTAATACATAAACCGAGTATTGCCTAAAATACTTTAGTAAAACATAGCGTTAATAAACCTAAGTAGATGACAATAATATACTGGTTTCGCTATTTAAAATGCCTTCTATTTCGCGTACTTGCCTGAGTACGCCATCAAACTCACTTAAATTAGCAGCCTGTATTTCAGCCACTAAATCCCAAGCGCCATTAGTAGTATGTAACTTAGTAAGCTCAGGTATACCACGCATGGTTTTAATTACCTGCGAGGTCGATTTACCCACCACTTCTACCATCATAATGGCTCTTACGGCTTCGGTTTCTATGTGTTCATGTACGCGCACAGTAAAACCTAATATAGCACCCGATGAGACTAAACGGTCCAAGCGGTTTTGTACCGTCCCGCGCGACACTTTTAAAACATCGGCCAATGCTGAAATAGAAGCGCGGCCGTCTTTTCTTAATTCGGCTATTAACGCGTTATCTAATGAGTCGTAAATATAAGGGGTCATAAAACGCCTTGGGTTATGTGTTTATTACAAATTACTAAATTTGTACTTTGATGCATAGCAATTTGCTAAAAAATAATATTATTTGTATAAATTTTTGGCATTTTAAGTAACACCTCTGGCCTATAAACTTATTTCAAATAATTTATTTAGTCATTAAAGAGGTATTTATGAGTCATTTTATCGCACAGCCTAAACAAGGTGTTCCATTTGTGAGCGTACAGGCAATGGCCAAACTTATAAATAAAGTGGGCATAGAAAACGTGCTATTAGCGCTTACTCAAAGGTTAGAGCAAGATTTTGCTCGCTGGCACGAATTTGATAAATCGCCACGTTATGCAGCGCACTCTCCAGATGGCGTAATAGAGCTTATGCCCGTAAGCGATGGCAAAATGTTTAGCTGCAAATATGTAAATGGTCATCCAAAAAACACATTTAAAGAGCTTCAAACAGTGGCCGCATTTGGTATTTTGTCGGATGTTGATAGCGGTTACCCAGTAATGATCAGTGAAATGTGCCTACTAACGGCCCTACGCACAGCGGCTACATCGGCGCTTGTTGCAAAGTATTTAGCGCCTGAAAACTCAACAACGCTGACATTAATTGGTAATGGTGCACAGTCTGAGTTTCAGGCACTCGCTTTTAAAGCCGTATTAGGTATTACCCACATTCGTTTATACGACATTGATAAAAACGCCTCACAAAAAGCCTACAACAACTTAAGTGGCTACGGCTTAAATGTAACTATATGCAATAGCGCAGCGGAAGCCGTACAGGGCGCGCACATTGTTACCACCTGCACAGCGGATAAAAAAAATGCCACTATTTTAACCAACGATATGATCCCACAAGGTGTGCATTTAAATGCCATTGGTGGAGATTGCCCTGGTAAAACAGAGCTTGATTCACAGTTACTAGAGCGTGCCACTGTGTTTGTAGAGTACGAGCCGCAAACCAGAATAGAAGGCGAAATACAGCAAATGAGCGACACTTTTGCCGTAACAGAGTTTCATAAAGTAATTAATAAACAAGTACCTGGACGTACAAGTAACGACGAGCTAACTATTTTTGATGGGGTAGGTTTTGCAAGCGAAGACTTTACCGCATTGGTTTATATTAAAGATGCGCTGGTGGCTGCGGGTGAGTTTGAATTACTTGATTTAATTACACAACAAGCTGATCCACGTGATTTATTTTCGGTACTTAATTGTACACAAACAGCAAAAACCCATAATCAAGAGCAAGTGGCATGAGTTATATAAAGCAAGCACCAAGCGCCGTGGTTATGGTGCGACCGCATCATTTTACATCTAACCCACAAACTATGTTAGACAACACGTTTCAAAGTACCTGCAATTCACAAAATCAGAGTCAGCACGCCTTTGACGAAGTAACCAATGCGGTTAAATTATTACAAAACGAGGGCGTAACCGTTCACCTTTTTGAAGACGAGCACACACACACGCCCGATTCAGTGTTTCCAAATAATTGGTTTTCTACCCATCAAAGTGGTGAGCTAGTTGTTTATCCAATGTATGCAGAAAACAGAAGATTAGAATATCGAAAAGATATTATTGATTTTTTGACTAATCACTATAAAGTGTTGTCTGTGACTGATTATTCATTTTTAGCGAAAGAAAATGCATATTTAGAAGGCACAGGATCGCTTGTTATTGATCACCCACATAAGCTTGCTTATGCAGTAGAATCTAAGCGCACTACTAAAACTGTGGTTAATACAGTATGTGAACAATTAAAACTAAAACCTGTTGTATTTAATGCGTACGATAAACAAGGTACTGCGGTTTATCATACTAATGTATTAATGTGTATAGCAACAGAGTTTGCCATGATCAGCTTAGATATGGTGCCAAATAGTCAGCACAAACAAATAACTAGCCATTTTATACAAAGCCATTTAGAAGTAATAAACTTAACTAATGAGCAAATAAGTAGCTTTTGTGGCAACGCAATAGAGCTACAAGGTACAAATGGCCGCATTTTAGCACTCTCACAAACGGCGTTTAATGCACTTACAACCGAACAAAAAGCAGCAATACAAAAAACAGCTAAACTTGTTCCGTTACCTATACCAACCATAGAGTCGGCGGGAGGTTCGGTTAGATGCATGATTGCAGGCATTCATCTGCAAAGTAAATAACCTACCACTAAGTCAACATACTAAGGCAGCTTAGCTGCCTAAATCTATGGCTAATATGCATAATTAAATGCCATTTACTCAACCACTTGCTGAGTAAAACATAATAAATACAAAAGGATTAGCCCATGTTCGATACCGTAGTAAAAAGTGTAAATGGCCTATTATGGGGAGAGGGCCAAATACTGATCTACATACTACTGTTTGCAGGTATTTGGTTTTCGGTGCGTTTAAAAGCAATTCAAATAGTAAAATTTAAACACATGTTTAGCCTTTTAAAAGGCAGTAGCAAGTGTAAAAAAGACGATATCTCTTCATTTCAGGCATTGTGTACTGGCCTGTGTGCTCGTGTAGGTACAGGTAATTTAGCTGGGGTAGCCGTTGCCATTTCACTTGGCGGAAGCGGCGCCATATTTTGGATGTGGGTTATTGCCATACTTGGCATGGCAACCGGCTTTGCCGAAAGTGTATTAGGGCAGGTGTATAAAGTACGCGATAGTAGTGGCGAGTTTAGAGGCGGCCCCGCCTATTATATTCAACAAGGTTTAGGCAGCCGTGCCTTTGCTATTGTGTTTGCCGCGTGTTTATTTTTAGGTTACGGCTTTACCTTTAGTGCCATGCAAACCAATACCATAACCGACGCCCTTAACTATGCATTTGAAGTACCCACCTTTTATTCAGGATTAGTAATTACCGTATTAGCAGGCTCAATTATACTTGGCGGCTTTAAAGCAATAGCCCGTTTTGCTGAACGTGTAGTGCCATTAATGGGCATATTATTTGTAGCAGCTGCCGTAATTATAACGCTTATAAATTTACCGCAAGTACCAGCCATGCTTAAAGATGTATTTTTATCAGCCTTTGGCTTGCAAGAAGCTGGCGCAGGTGCAATGGGTGCAGCCATTAAAAATGGTATACAACGCGGTTTATACTCTAACGAAGCCGGTGCGGGTAGTGTGCCCCATGCAGCAGCAAGCGCAAGCCCTATTCCTAATCACCCAGTAACACAAGGCTATATACAAATGCTTGGCGTGTTTTTTGACACCATTGTACTTTGTAGCTGTACCGCCGTTGTGATTTTACTTGCCGATGTAGATATAAGCGGCGAAATGGAAGGCATACGTTTAACGCAAAGCGCCATGACCGCACACTTAGCACAAGGCGGCGTATATTTTGTTGCGGCAGCCATTACTTTATTTGCCTTTACTTCGGTGGTGGCCAACTACGCTTACGCCGAAAGTAACCTACATTTATTTAAGCTCGATAACAAAGTAGGGCGCACAATTTATACATTACTTTATTTATCAATGATGCTGTGGGGCGCATCTGCGTCTCTAAAAGAAGTCTGGGATTTAGCCGATATAGCATTAGGGTTAATGACAGTAGTTAACGTAATCGCTATTATATTGCTCACGCCGACTATTTTGTCTGTTAATCGCGACTACAACACACAAAGAGAAAAAGGCATAGAGCCCGAATTTAAAGTAAAAAATGTAAAAGTACAGGGAAAATGCGAAAGCGGCATTTGGGATTGATTCGCGTATTTTAAGCAATTTTAACGATAAAAAGCGGTTTTATGGCAACATAAAACCGCTTTTTAAATTTGCATAATTATTCAGTTTTGGGTTTTGTAAACTGCACTAAAAGCTAAGAAAAATAAGGTAAACTGATTTAATGATAGACATTCATGCAGGGAAAACAGCAGCAAAAATTATTAACAAGCAGGGCTTTAAACCCGAGTTATTTACCTCTTTTTTAGGGGCAAGTGGTGGGCCTAAATGGTTTACTTTATTTGGTTTAGACAAATATATTTTTGGTGAGTTTTTTAAACACCGCACCCAACCACTTAACTTAATTGGATCATCTGCTGGCGCATTTCGATCTGCGTGTTTTGCACAAAACGACCCCGTTGCTGCCATTGAGCGTTTAGCAAAATCGTATTCGCAAACGCGCTATTCTAGTAATAAACCAACACCAAATGAAATAACAATAAAAGCGCGCGGATTACTTGAAGATGTTTTTGGCGATAACGGTGTAACCGAAATTTTAAATAACCCCGTGTTTAAAGCGCATTTTATAGTGGCTAAATCTAATGGCTTTATTGCCAGCGAAAATAAATTAATTCAGCTTTTGGGTTTATCAAAAAGTTATATGCTCAATCGCGTAAACCGAAAATTGTTAGGCTCGCAGTACGAGCGATTTATTTTTGGTGCGCCAAACAGTAATTTATCAATAACTGATAGTTATAACTTTAAAACTCAAAACATACCACTTAGCCAAACTAATTTAAAAGATGCCTTACTCGCATCGGGCTCTATACCGCTTGTTATGCAAGGTATAAAAAATATTGCCGGTTCACCACAAGGTATGTATCGCGATGGTGGAATAATTGACTACCACTTTGATTTAAAAATTAATAACCCAGGCTTAATTTTATATCCGCATTTTAATAGCGAGCCAAAAGCAGGGTGGTTCGATAAAAATTTAAAACGTAAAGTAGCACCACAAAATTACGATAATGTTGTGATGATCTCACCATCAAAAGAATTTATAGCAGGTTTACCTTACGGAAAAATTCCAGATAGAAATGACTTTACTAATCTCGATGCAGACACACGCATTAAATATTGGAATACCGTTTTTAGTGAAACTGAAAAATTAGCTGAAGCGTTTGATAAGAAGCTATAAATAAGTATGTATTAGCTCAGGCATGTACTAAATTATTACATTTTTATTAAAGGGCTAGAGTATTAAATAATAAATATGGGATTGTGCTAAGCGAATAAAAAATTATACTTACTAATTATAGAGATAGGAGCTTTTAGGTATACTTTAAAACGCAAAACTTAAGTTAGGCAATGGAGAAAGGAGATATTTATGCCAAAAATATATGAATACTTTGGGCTAGTACTATTTTTTATAGCAATGAACATGAGCCGATCCATATTCATGCTAAATTTCAAGGTAAAGAGTCTAAAGCCGAGCTGCATATGTTGAGCGGCCGCATTCACAAGATTGTGATAAAGGATAAAGGAACGGGACTTGAACAGAAAAAACGCAAAGAATTTGAATAGTTCGTTAATGCTTATGCTGACGATATAGTTAATAAATGGGTCGATTATTTTGTTAAAAAGAAACATATCAGTCCACAATTGATTACAAGAAAGGTGAAAAATGTCAGAGCTATCGGTAGTTAATGCTAAACATATTACAGGTCATATACTTGATATTGAATTCAATGACGGGCATATTTCGACTGTAGATTTTGCCACATTTATTTTTTCTGTAGGTCATCCTGACTACGAAGCTTACAAAAAGATAGATGGTTTCTTAAACTTTGATATTGTTGATGGAAATATCAATTGGGATGACTACACTATGATTTTTCCTGTTGAGGATTTATACAAAAATAAAATCATAAAACATAGCTAGAGAAGCTTTAAAGTTAAATTTATAAGCCGCTAAAAGCGGCTTATAAATTATTTATCTGAATATAATATAAGTCCACAAATAAGGTCGTAATATTAAGGAAGAGGATGAAAGCCTTTCTGTTAATGCTTATGCATTCTGTAAAGCAATATACTTTGTCTTTTTTTACTAATTAATCTTAATATAAGGCTTCATTAATTTCGTTAGCTCTTGTAAAAAACAATTCAAATTAGAACTAGCTTCTCTATTGTATTCATAAATCCTTTCTAGGGCAGCTGGTTCACCAGTGCTTTGCATTGCTCTTTTAGTACCATTAAAAGATATTACATATTCATGTACTTTCTCTAGAAATTTATAAATTCCAGATTCTGACGGAAATAGTAATTCTGAAGCATGAAATGAAGCAATAAAGTGGCTAAAAGTAACGTCAGAAATATATCCATTGGTATACTCTTGATATAGCTTCTGCGAATCTATATAAACTTTATATCTGCTATTAAAAAGAGCTAGATTAAGATTACGTTTTTTGTATTCGAGTTTGAATGGACGCAATTACAAACATAGCTATAGCTACAAAAGATGAGACCAGGGATACAATGAGTGTTAAGTTATCTATCGTGATGATAGGCATCTTCTTTATCCTTGTTTATCTATTTAGTCTATCATATCAGAAAGAAAATAAATAAAAATACTTATAAATCAGCAGCTTAGTTTGCCATACAGTCACTTAAACTAAAGTGTTTATTAACTTCCTGTACTTTAAGATATTTCACCAATTATATTTAAAAGCTGGCTTTGTAGGTTAGATAAATAAATATTCTAAGTTTTATTTTGTGCATTAAATATTTTACACATGTTATCTGATATTAACCAAACAATGAAAAGAGAATAATAAGCATTAAATATTCGATTATATAAGAGTTAAATTATTTTAGCTGATAGCTGATAGCTGATAGCTGATAGCTGATAGCTGATAGCTGATAGCTGATAGCTGATAGCTGATAGCTGATAGCTAACTTCCCATAAATTACGTTATGTTAAATTAAATAAGAAATAAAAAAGCGAGCGTGATTATACAAACCAGCCCGCTTTTAGGAGAGTTATTAGGGGTTAATTTAGCTCAGAATCTACCCAAAATTTAGTGCCTTTTAGTACAGCTTGAAGTGCAAGGCCATTTTCGGTTAAAGAATATACGGTAACTTGGTCGGCAATGGCTTCTGCAACCAGTGCTCCACCTTTATCTTCGTATTTTGCTGCGGCGTCTGCGTTACCGCCAAAGGCCCAACCATGTTCAATAAATCTATTTACTGCTGCTTGGTTATGAAAAACCATAACAACGTTAAAGTCTTTTACACCTAAACCAAGCCCTAAACCGGCTTCACCCATATTCATGTAGGTTGATTTACCGGTTAAGTTATTTTTTACTACACCGTACCCGCCACCAAAACTGGCTAAAACAACATTGACGTTTGCGTTATCAAACACCGCGTAACCGGCCGAGTTGGCAATTTGTTTTTTAACATCGGGTTTTTGTGCGTATAATTTGTCGAGCGTATTGTTTTTCATGCTTTGAACTAAAGCGCGTTTTTCGCTTGGTGATGCACTGCCTGTAGTAGCACAACCTGTTAGTAATACACTTATTGTAAGTAGGCCTAACACGATAAATTTTTTCATAAAACTTTCCTTAATAAGATTCATATCAATGCGCAATAACAAAAATGCCTAAATAAGTAGACTTTCACTATGTCCAATACTAGACAGTATCGGACTTTAACGTTAAAGTGTAAGTCTATTATTTTATTGAATATATATACATTATGCTTGTTGCTTTAGTTGATACGTTAAAACAATTAAGATATCAAATTGCTCATCTTGACGACGATACTCTAAATTCAGAATACCCAGAACTTGCATCCTTTATACAGCAAGTTGGCTTGACTGTAACTGAATCAAAGGACGAACTTAAATTCTTATACCAATTTTTATATGTGTACGGTCGAAAATCTGAAGCAACATTTAATCGTTTTCGTAACGAGCTCGAACGATTTTATTTGTGGTCTTGGTTAATTGCCGAAAAATCAGTGTTCGATTTAAAACGCGAAGACATTGAAGCCTATGTCGATTTTATGGTTGAGCCAGATAAAAAATGGGCATCAACTTCGGTGCAATGGCGCTACAAAGATGAGCAAGGCATTCGTAGATTAAACCAAAATTGGCGACCTTTTATGTTAAAGGAGTCAATTGCGAGTCAGCAAACATTAGCCGCAATGTTTACTGCGCTAAATGTATTTTATAAGTTTTCTATTTTAGAAGAAAAAACATTTGCTAACTTTATTCCTGTAGTTAAAAAAAATAGCCCCTATTTGGTTGTGCAATCACAAATTCAGATCCCAGACACGCTAAGTGACATACAATGGGAATATGTATTTGGCGTAACACGCGATTTATGTGAAAAAAAACCAGAGCTTGAACGTAACTTGTTTACTTTGGCATGTTTAAAAGGTTTATATTTACGGATCTCGGAACTATCCGAGCGCCCTCAATGGTCACCCGTTATGTCGCACTTTTGGCAAGATAATGACGGTTTTTGGTTTTTACGAATAATGGGGAAAGGTAATAAACTACGAGATGTTACCTTAAGTGATGATTTTGTTGAGTATTTAAAACGTTATAGATTGTACAGAGGATTACCCGCCCTACCTCGTGTTGATGAAGCTGAGCCATTGGTGCATAAAATTCGTGGCCAAGGTGGGATGACAGTTAGGCAAATTAGGCGTTTAGTACAGCAAAGTTTTGATTTGGCTCAACAATCTTTACTTGATGATGGCTTCAAAGATGATGCAGAACAACTTGAAGCAGCCACTGCCCATTGGCTTCGTCACACGGGTGCAACGCATGATGCACAAACGCGACCGCTAAAACATTTATCGGAAGATTTAGGGCATTCTAAAATTGCGACAACCGATCAAATTTATATTCAAACAAATATTAAAGAGCGAGCAAAATCTGGCGTTAAAAGGAAAATTTAATGGAATACTTAGTAATAGCATTTATTGGTTTTTTATTTTTGGTTTATTCAATTTCAATTAGGCAGCTAGAACGTACAGAAATAACTGGCCCTATGTTTTTTGTTATTGGCGGTATGTTTTTGGCATTTTTACTCCCCAATGAAGGAGAAAAATTAAAAGCAGGGATAGATTATTTATTACCATTAATAGAGCTAACGCTAAGTATATTTTTATTTTCTGATGCGGCTAAATCTAAGTTAGGGGTATTGAGGCATAGTTTTCAGTACCCTAGTTTATTATTATTTGTTGCCCTACCCTTAACTTTATTATGCGGTATTGGTGTTAGCTTATTTTTATTTGCAGAGCTCTCGCTAATTCAATCGGCTTTGCTAGCAATTATTCTAACCCCAACCGATGCAGCATTAAGTAAAGGTTTATTGCAAAGTACACAAGTGCCTGAAAAAATTAGGGAAGGTATAAATACCGAAAGCGGATTAAACGATGGCTTATGTGTACCAGTATTTTTAATTTTTATTTTACTCGCTAAAAACCCTGACTCTGCCATTACGGCATCACATACATTAAGTGTGTTTTCAAGAGAGCTTGGCTTAGCACTTTTAATTGCAAGTTTTTCTATAGCGATATTTATTCCGTTGTTAAATTTTGCAATGAAGCGACATTACTTTGCAAAAAGCACTAGCCCATTTTTACTTTTAGGTTTTGCGATGGCGGTGTTTTCTATCACTCAATATTTTCATGGCAGTGGATTTATAGCGGTGTTTATTGCAGGTTTGTTATTTGATAAATTTTCTAAAACCGATATTCGCGCTGAATTAATAGAAGATTCTGAACACATTGCTGATTTTACATCGTTGATGATTTGGTGTTTATTTGGATTTGTGTGTGCTTATTTAGTAATACCCAAATTAAATACAAATATAATTGTGTATGCATTGCTAAGTACTACATTGATTAGAATAATTCCGGTTATGTTGTCGTTACAATTTACAGCACTTAACTGGAAAGAGCGTTTTACTTTTGCTTGGTTTGGGCCACGTGGTTTAGCATCAATTGTTTTTACATTAATGGTAATAGACACGCAAATAGAGAATAAATACGAGATTGCCACTATTGCTATGACCACTATTTTATTTAGTGTGTTTATACATGGTATAAGTACAAAGCCAATTGCAGATAGTTTTACTAAACAATCTAAATAACGTTTATAAAAATTACTGAAATTTTTGCCGAGCTATCTACACATTTTTCCAGCATCAAAATTGCTAAATTAATTAAGAAAGTTGATATAAATAAAAAAAGGCGTAACTTATTTTAAGTTACGCCTTTTTTATTTTTAACTTTTATTAGCTAAGAACCTGTGCAAGTAGCTCTATTGGGTGCTTAGGTTTAAATTGTTCAAAGCGTTTTACTTGGCTGCGGCACGAAAACCCAGTAGATAAAAGTTGCTCTGGTTTATTTTTATCTACTATTGGTTTCCAACTCATTTCGTACAGTGCACGTGAATTTTTTTGGTTTTGTGCTTCGTGGCCATAAGTGCCGGCCATGCCACAACACCCCGTATTGGTGGTATTTAGAGTTAAGCCAATATCGGTAAAAATAGTTTTCCACACACTTGCCGCTTTTGGTAAAGCAGTTGTTTCTGTACAGTGGCTCAATAATGTAAATTCAGTATCGGTTTTTTGTTTAGCCGATAGCGATTTAAACGATTGAGTTTGTAGCCATTCATGGGCAAGTTGTACATGAAAATCACCGCGATTATTTTCTAAAATAGTATTGTATTCATCGTGATAACACATAACCAACGAGGCATCTAAACCAACCAAAGGCGAATTAATATCAGCGAGATTGTTTAAAAACTCTGCGCCATTTTTTGCCGTTACTTTAAACTCATGCAAAAACCCTTTTACGTGTTGGGCTTTACCATTAGGTTTAAATGGTAATAGCATCGGCTTTTTACCCAGTGCGGTGATAAGTGTTATAAAACTTTGCACTAACTCGGCTTCGTAAAAGCTGGTAAATGGGTCTTGCACTATTAGCACATAGTTATTTTGTTCATCGCTTGAAAGTGAATTTAATAATTCAAAATCAAATTTATGTGCTTTTGCTACGCGTTTTTCAAGTGATGGAATGCTTAATTGAGGTGTATCTACATACCCTACTGTTTTTTTAATTAAACTACTTACTAAGTTTGTTTTAACAATTGGGTTTATTACACGTGCAAATTTAGACATAACAGGCGCTGAACTTTCAATGTTAGCGACTAAATAATCTTTGAGTGGACGCGCGTAATAACTGTGATAGTAATTTAAAAAGCGTGCTCTAAAAGTAGGTACATCTACTTTAATTGGGCAAGATGTTGTACAGGCTTTACACGCTAAACATTCATCCATTGATTCTTTTACTTCGTGCGAAAAATCGTAAACGCCTTTGTTTTTTTTGCGGCTATGAACAAAGCGCTCCCACCAGGTAATAACTTCGCCTTTGTTAAGTTCTTTTTCTACTTCGAGCAAATCTACATTTTTAGACTCTTGAAGTCGTAACCATTCTCGCATTAATGTTGCGCGCCCTTTTGGCGAGTGTCTACGATCACCGGTTACTTTATACGACGGACACATTGGTGAATTTTCGTCGTAGTTAAAACAAATACCGTTACCATTACAGGTCATTGCATTGTTAAAACTTGTTTTTACATCTATAGAAATTTGCTTATCGAAGTACGAACGTTTTTGCCCATCTACGCTAACTAGTGAGTCTTCACTTTCAATAGGTGTGCATATTTTTCCTGGGTTTATTCTATTATTAGGATCGAAGGCGGTTTTTATTTTACGTAGTTGTTTAAATAAATGCTCACCAAAAAATTCAGGGCCATATTCACTGCGGTAACCTTTACCATGTTCGCCCCACATTAAACCGCCGTATTTAGCGGTGAGTTTTACAACTTCATCAGAAATTTTCCGAAGCAGTTTTTCTTGTTCTGGATCGCACATATCTAGCGCTGGGCGTACATGTAAAACACCCGCATCAACATGGCCGAACATACCATATTGTAAATTATGGCTATCGAGTAATGCTCTAAATTCTACGATGTAATCGGCTAAGTTTTCTGGCGGTACGGCGGTATCTTCAGCAAAGGCCAATGGCTTTTGGCTGCCTTTAACATTACCAAGTAACCCGACAGATTTTTTACGCATTGCGTAAATTTTTAAAATATCAGTTTTACTGCTGGTTAACTGATAGCCAATAACCCCGTTGGTTTGATTTGCTACGCACTCATCTAATAATGTACAAAGTGTATTTACTTTGTCTTTTATATCTTCAGGTGATACTGCATTAAACTCAACCATGTTGAGTCCTTGCATATCTTTATTTGGTACATCGGTTATTAAGTCCGATACTGAATGCCAAATAATATCTTCGCGAGCCAGGTTTAATACCTTGCTATCGACTGTTTCTACCGATGTTGCACGTGCATCTACTAAAAACGGAGAATGACGAAGTGCCGAATCAAAACTATCGTATTTAATATTTATCAGTGTTTTAAATTCGGCTATGGGAGTGAGGTTTAATTTTGCCTCGGTAACTATACCAAGCGAGCCTTCTGATCCGGTAATTAGCCTACTCATATCAAAAGTTTGTAAGTCATCACTTAGCACATGCTCTAGGTCGTAGCCGGTTAAAAAGCGATTTAAACGTGGAAATTTTTCTAAAATAGCCTCACGCTCATTTAAAGAAATTTCCAATACTGTTTTGTAAAGGCTACCGATTAATGATTCTTGCTCGGCTATTACTTTAGCTTTTTCTATGTCTATTGGTGATGTCACCATTGGGCTGCCATCGACTAAATAGGTAGTAAGTCCTAAAACATGGTTGCTGGTTTTACCGTAAACTAATGAACCTTGACCTGATGCATCGGTACTGATCATTCCGCCAATGGTTGCTCGGTTACTTGTAGATAAGTCGGGTGAGAAAAAAAAGCCGTACGGTTTTAAAAAGTCGTTTAATTGATCTTTAATTACACCTGTTTGTACTCTAACCCACCCTTCTTCAACATTAATTTCGAGTATTTCGCGCATATAACGTGATAAATCAACCACAATACCAGGTGTGAGTGACTGCCCGTTAGTACCTGTACCACCACCACGAGGGCCAAAAGTAAGCGACAAAAATGGGTCGCGAGATGCTGTTTGCAATGCCAATTGAATGTCTTTTTCTGTTTTAGGAAAAATAACACCTTGTGGGATTTGCTGATAAATACTGTTATCGGTAGAGGCGGTTAAACGCGTTGCATAGCTTGCATCGGTGTCTCCACTAAACCCCTGATTTTTAAGTGTACTTAAGTAGTTTGCGACAAGCTCGGTCGCTGCATCTTGCTGTGTAATTGTTGCTATCATGACGGCGATAATTTAAGGCATTTGTGTAATTATATCATGGTGATGACTAATAGAAATTGAAGATTTTACAGTTTGTAACACTCTTTTTATCGTATTTTGAGCTGCTGTATTTATAATCAAGTTAAACCATTGTATTGAGGTTTATATGAAAAAATGTCTATTACAGATCATAGGTGTGCTGTTTATTTTGCTTGGGTTGTTTTTTGCTGTAGTGCCAGGCCCCTCCCTGATATTTTTTATGGCGGGATTACTGTGTTTTTCTTTTTACTACCCAAAAGCCAGGCATTATTTAAAGCTTTGCCAAAGAGCCTTAACTAAATCGTGTAATTATTTAGATAAAAAATTAGCACGCTAAATTATGCCACATAAAAAAATGCCAGCTATAAAGCTGGCATTTTTATTTGTTACGGGTACTGATGATTATTTAGCAAGTTTATCTGCTAGGTATAACCATGTTTCTAGTACTGTATCTGGGTTTAGTGAAACAGAATCAATGCCCTGCTCTACTAACCATGCTGCAAAGTCTTCATGATCTGAAGGACCTTGGCCACAAATACCTACGTATTTACCTTTTTCTTTAGCAGTTTTAATTGCCATAGAAAGTAGCTTTTTAATAGCAGGATTACGCTCATCAAATAAATGTGCGATTAGGCCTGAGTCACGGTCAAGGCCAAGTGTTAACTGAGTTAAATCGTTAGAGCCGATAGAGAAACCATCGAACATCTCTAAAAATTCATCCGCAAGTAATGCATTTGAAGGAAGCTCACACATCATGATTACTTTAAGACCATTTTCGCCACGTTTAAGTCCGTGCTCTTCAAGTAATTCGATAACGCGTTTACCTTCTTCAAGGGTACGTACGAATGGGATCATGATTTCGATGTTGGTCATACCCATGCTGTTTCTTACGCGTTTGATTGCTTCACACTCAAGGGCAAAACAATCACGGAAGTCTTCAGAGATATAACGTGCAGCACCACGAAAACCAATCATTGGGTTTTCTTCTTCAGGTTCGTACTGCTCACCGCCTACTAAGTTTGCATATTCGTTTGATTTAAAATCAGACATGCGCACAATTACACGCTCTGGTGCAAAGGCACAGCCTAGCGTTGAAATACCTTCTACTAATTTAGAGATATAAAACTCTACCGGCGATTCGTAACCGGCAATAATGTCGGTAATTTCTGCTTGTAGAGCAGGTGATTGGGCATCAAAATTTAATAGCGCTTTAGGGTGAACACCAATCATGCGGTTAATTACAAATTCAACACGTGCAAGGCCAACACCTGCATGTGGTAAACGTGCAAAGTCAAACGCGCGGTCTGGATTACCTACGTTCATCATCACTTTCATTGGTAGTTCTGGCATTTTATCCACGCGCGACGTCAGTATTTCAAAATCTAAAATACCTTCGTAGATGTAACCTGTATCGCCTTCAGCACATGATACGGTTACTTCTTGTCCCGCTTTAATTAAATCGGTTGCGTTACCACAGCCAACTACCGCAGGAATACCGAGTTCACGGGCAATAATTGCGGCATGACACGTACGCCCACCGCGGTTTGTAACAATGGCCGCGGCGCGCTTCATGATAGGTTCCCAATCTGGGTCGGTCATGTCGGTAACTAAAATGTCGCCTTCTTGCACTTGGTCCATTTCTTTGATTGAATCAAGTACACGAACAACACCACTACCAATTTTATGGCCAATGGCGCGGCCTTCAGCAATGACATTGCTTGTGCCATTTAATTGAAAACGCTCCATAATATTGGCATCTTCGTTTGAGCGAACGGTTTCTGGGCGCGCTTGCACTATGTACAATTTGCCATCGTTTCCGTCTTTTGCCCATTCGATGTCCATAGGACGACCGTAATGCTTTTCGATAATTACAGCTTGCTTTGCAAGTTCTTGCACTTCTTCATCTGTAATTGAAAATTTGTTTGAAAGGCTTGGCTCTACGTCAACAATTTCTACTTGCTTACCGTGTGCTTCATCAGCAGAGTAAATCATTTGAATGGCTTTTGAGCCAATATTACGACGTACTACTGATGGCAACCCTTTTTGTAATGTAGGTTTATGAACATAAAATTCATCAGGGTTTACTGCGCCCTGTACAACCATTTCACCTAAACCGTAGCTTGAAGTAACAAATACAACGTCTTCAAAACCAGACTCTGTATCAATACTAAACATAACGCCTGATGCTGATTTATCTGAACGCACCATACGCTGTATTCCAGCAGATAGTGCAACACCACGGTGATCGTAACCTTGGTGAACACGGTATGATATGGCGCGGTCGTTAAATAAAGAAGCAAATACGTGTTTAATAGCGACCATTACTGAGTCGATACCACGTACGTTAAGGAAGGTTTCTTGTTGGCCTGCGAATGATGCATCTGGCATATCTTCAGCGGTGGCTGATGAGCGTACTGCAAATGATACATCGGCTGATGTATCGCCATGAAGTTGGCTGTATGCGTCGCGAATGGCTTGGTCTAGGTTAGGTTGGAATGGGGTATCGATAATCCATTGGCGGATATCGGCACCGACTTTAGCGAGTGTATTTACATCATCAACATCAAGCGTATCTAAAATGTCGTGAATTTTTGCATTGAGTCCAGATTGTTCTAAAAACTCATTGAAAGCGTCGGCTGTAGTGGCAAAACCACCCGGAACCTGTACACCTGCGTTAGCGAGGTTTGAAATCATTTCACCAAGTGAGGCATTTTTGCCGCCAACACGAGGAACATCTTGCATACCAAGCTCTTGATACCAGAGAACGTATTCTTGCACGGGTCTTTCTCCAAAAAACAAATTGTAGTTGTAACTGTGAGAGTTAAGAAAGAAAACCTTTTATAAAGGTCACCTTCATTCTACACTGGCATTAGACCTCACGTAAACCGTGAGTAAGCCATTTTAGGGATTAAACGTAATAAAAAGGTTAACTATGAGAACTGCTTTTTATATATCAGACGGCACTGCTATTACCTCCGAAGTGTTTGGTCACGCGACTTTGTCGTTGTTTCCGGTTGAATTTAATCATAAAACTATTCCTTTTGTAGAAACAGAGGAAAAAGCAAATGAAATTAAAGCGTTAATAAACGCAACTGCTGCAAAAGAAGGTGAGAAGCCATTTGTATTCTTTACCTTTGTAAATCACAACTTAAGTGAAATTATTAAATCTGCCGATGCAATCGCGTATGATTTTTTGTCTACTTACAGTGAAAAAATAGAAAAAGAGCTTAATGTTGCGCCAGTGCCAAAAATGCATCGCACCCACTCTATTCATGAAAAAAGCTATGACTTTAGAATAGATGCGGTTAACTATGCCCTTATGAATGATGATGGCGGAAATATTAAAAACTTTTCTGAAGCCGATATTATTTTAGTAGGTGTAAGTAGAAGCGGTAAAACACCAACAAGCCTGTACTTAGCCTTACAATACGGCATTAAGGCTGCAAATTACCCAATAACTGAAGATGACTTAGAGAGTGAGGGATTACCTAAATGTTTACTCCCTTACAAACATAAGTTATTTGGGTTAACTATTGACCCTGAGCGTTTGGCTGCAATTAGGCATCGCCGTATGGCAAACTCTAAATACGCATCAATAAGACAGTGTCGAATTGAAGTGCGTGAAGTTGAAATGCTTTATAAGCGACATAAAATTGCATACTTTAATTCTACCCATCATTCTGTTGAAGAAATATCAGCAAAAATCTTGATAGACGGTAACCTAGAGCGACGTAAGTACTAACCAACTAATTTACTGTTTTGCTAAAAAAAGCCGCATAATGCGGCTTTAATTTTAACTTTATTATTTACGTGCATCTTTTAGTAAGTCAGCTACTAAAAAGCCTACTTCTAATACTTGGTCTGCATTTAGACGTGGGTCACATTGTGTTTTGTAACGTTGCGCTAGGTCATCATCAGATAAACCGTATGCACCACCGGTACACTCTGTAACGTGCTGGCCAGTCATTTCTAAGTGAATACCACCTGCGTATGAACCTTCAGCTTTATGTACAGCAAAAAACTGGCTAATTTCGCGCATGATATTATCAAAGCTTCGCGTTTTATAGCCTGATGTCGCTTTTTCAGTGTTACCGTGCATTGGATCCGAGCTCCAAATAACTTTACGGCCTTCTTGCTGAACGCGTCTTACAAGTGCTGGAAGTTTTTCTGGTAGTACGTCGGCACCCATACGTGTAATTAGCGTTAAGCGACCCGGAATGTTATCTGGGTTTACAGCATCAATTAAACGAATTAGGTCTTCTGGGTCCATTCCTGGGCCAACTTTAACACCAATAGGGTTTTTAATACCTTTGAAAAACTCAATGTGTGCATGGTCTAATTGGCGCGTACGCTCACCAATCCATACAAAGTGCGCAGAACAGTCATACCAGTCACCTGATAGGTGATCGCGACGAGTAAGCGCTTCTTCATAGCCTAGCAATAATGCTTCGTGAGACGTGTACAAATCGGTTTCTTTAAGGCTTGGCGCAATAGTAGAATTAATGCCACATACTTCCATAAATTCAAGCGCATCTTGAATTTTATCTGCAAGCTGTTGGAATCGTTCTTTTTGCGGATTAGCGGCTACAAAGCCCATGTTCCAGCGATTCACTTGGTGTAAATCTGCTAAACCACCTTGTGCAAATGCACGAAGTAAGTTTAACGTAGCAGCACTGTTGTGGTATGCCTTCATTAAACGTTGTGGGTCGGGAATACGTGCTTCTTCTGTAAACTCAAAGCTATTTACAATATCACCACGGTAAGATGGCAAAGACACACCGTCAATAGTTTCTAAATCAGCAGAGCGTGGTTTTGCGTATTGGCCTGCCATACGTGCAATTTTAACAACTGGGCATTTACCGCCGTAAGTTAAAACAACAGCCATTTGTAAAATGGTTTTAAATGTATCGCGAATATTAGCGGCATTAAAGTCACTAAATGATTCGGCACAATCGCCACCTTGAAGTAAAAATGCACGACCTTCACATACATCTTCTAATTGTTTAAAGAGACTTCTTGTTTCTTCTGCAAAAACAAGTGGCGGAGCACTCTTTAACTGGCTTTCTACTGTTTTCAGTTCATCTTGATCTGGGTACTGTGGCTGCTGCAGTATTGGCAGTTCTCTCCAGCTATTTGGGTTCCACGATTGCATGTTCTTTCCTCATTCCTACTTTACCTGATATAAGGAAATTAACGTATGCATGGCACTAAGTTCAAGGACTATATTCACTATTTACCAACTAATTTGTTATGAGTTAAATATTTTTAAGGTTATTTGTGACTTTAAGGTTATTCAGGCTGGGATTTAAGAGTTATTTAATTTACTTATTTTTATTTTAATACAATAAGTTAAGCCAGCTAAGGTGTTTTTTTAACCATCCCAAACTAATTTGGATTAAAAGCCTTATAGTTAAAAGTTTCGATAGGAACACATCATACTTAAATTGGGTGTAACGTAATCTTAACTTTACAGTGCAGATTAAATTAAATTAACTAACAGGCTGGATGTGTGGTTAATTATATGGTAATGGCTGCTGAGTTGTAAATGCATTCAGAAACAAGCCAGCTTGAGTGTACGTAACTGGAACGCTGTGTTCAGGTTGTTAGACAATGCCAACATTCCAATTAAAGCTACTAAAAAAACAGCCTTCATAAATGGCTAATATTAACTATAAGAGTTCATTTTCACAGTGCTGCATTTTCGTTAAACGAGCTTAGCGTTTTATTACCGATTATTGTCTATCAGTACCATACAATAAGTGATTACACTATCTAAAGTGGCACAACCCAAAATATTACGCCCCCTTAAATTCAATATATATTTTACACATTTCGATAATACATAAAGGCATTCATTATCTTAGTGAGCACTTTTGACACAATAAACTACCTGTATATTTAAATACGCAAAAGTATATTGATCACGCCTGGCCTCACTATTCTTATGTTTAATGCAGATACTTAAGCATGAGAAATTACCAATACAAGGGAATATTAAGAACACATCATACTTATATCAATTCTAAATATAACTTAGCATTAATGAAAATATTAAATTTAAATCACCAAAGCAAAAGGTTAAACTTAGTGTTTATGTGAGTAAGATGTGTTCTTAAGGTGTTTATGGTTTCTAAAGTACAAATAAGAAGTCAATTTGATTTAATGAATGAATTAACGTCGTTATTGATTGATGAATTACGCGACTGTGAATATTCAAAAGCTGAATATTATCAGCTGCCTGATATAACTAGTGTTGACGAGAATATTATACCCGAATCTATTCCTGTGAAAAAAATAACCGGTGAAATTGCTCATAGGTCAATTTTAAACTCTTTTACTGATATTTATAAAAAAGAAAGTTTAAGTAGCAGAGTACTAAAGCGCCACCCTGGGCTTTTGGTTCTAAAAAATGCAGATGTTGCAGGGTTAACTAGCCGAATACAACAAGTAAATAAAGCGAAGGCTGCTTTTAAGGAATGTGTTTTGGCCATAGATAATAACGATGCTCGATTTGAAGCTGTTCATAACGCGGTGCCAAATTTAATCACCCTTGCAGCCTATCGAAAAATTCATTTTCAAAGCGAGTCTCCTTTTTCAGTGCGATTTACATGGATGCATAAGCATGCAACTAAAACTCTAACTAAAAAAATGGCACTCGAAATGCTGGATAAATCTGCAGGTTATAGAAACCCAAGAATGATCGACCAACAAAAATGGCAGTCCCTTGTTGCACAAGAACAGTTACGGGTAGCTAGTTTGGGTGAAAAAGAAAAGTTAAGAATTCGCCGCCCTACCCGAGTCAGCCCCCAAGTTAATGTTAGGTATACTGCAGAAAATAGGTATCACGTAAGTGCAGCATTGCCGTTTATTTTAATTAACCCACAGCCCGATGTTAAGTTAGGTACTTTGCCAGATTATCAAAAACCAGAGTCTCACCCGCGAAAAAAAGAGTATGACTTTTTAGTGGATAGACTTTATTTAGAACAAGTTGATAAATGATTATGTTAAAAAGGCCACAATATGTGGCCTTTTTGGTAAGTATTAGTATTTTAACTGCTACTATTTTTCGACTATTTCTTCTATTTTATCTTCATCAATTAAAACTGCGTTTTCGACAATTCGTTTACCACCTTGAATCTCAATACGCTTATTGTGCTTGTTGAGCGTGAGTATCTCATCACAAAACTGATCAGAAGGATGCATTTCATAGGTGTAATCAATAATATTTCCGGTTTTATCATCTTTTACATTAGTAATGCTGTACTCTGAAATAGCCCCTTTTTCAATCAAGTCTTTCATTGTTGTGGTCATATCACGGCGTAATGCTTTTAGTTTATTTTCTGTGATATCGTCGGTTGAATAAATAGAACCGTATTTTTCCATAATAGATAACAATCTAAAATGATACGTTTTCCCAGGCGCGGCATAACGCCAAAGGTGGTATAAACGTAGCATCATCCAACGCGATAAACCACGTTTTAGCTCTTGTGCGCTATTAAAGTAATACCCTTTGTATTCAAGGTTATCAATCATGTTATGAACAAATGCATTTAAACATGCAACACATTTAACATTGCCGCCTTGACCTTTTTTACCACTAAAGTGAAGAGACGATAAAAAGTTCATGTTTGACTCATAAAAAGAGTCATCAATATCAGTATTTTTAGTATCAGTAGCCGAGTATTTAAATGAAAGTTTAGAGCCTTGAAGTGCTTCAAGTGATTCTTTAATTTGCGGGTATGGCATTGATTGGCCAACCGCTTTAAGTTCTTGGGCTAATTCGTTCATCGAAAAAACCACGGCATATTGAATACCGGACTTAAAATTGATTTTTACAATTTTACCTTTTGATGCAAGGCGAATTAATGCGCGCTCAACTTTTTCTTCTCTATCAGATGGCCACACTAAATATTCTACGTCTTCGCCATCTTTACGCGTGCTTACAACGGCCGGTGTAATTTTTATTTCGCCGTCATATAAAATACCATCCACTTTTTCGGATATTTTACGCGTAATAATTGTTTTTTTAGGAGCTTCTTCCAATGGCAATTTTTTATGCCCAGAACGTACAAAACGCCCCCATAAATCATAGTGGTTAAACGTGTTCGAATAAGCACGTAACCCATGAGCGGCATTTTCGATAGAAATTCGCACATCTTTGTTATCTGTAAATAGTGCTAAACTTTCGTTATCTATTGCACTTTCCACCCCGTGTATTTGGCCCCTAAGTGTATCGGGCAAGTTATCTACCGAGATGTTGACCTTTCGGCTCATTGTTCTGATTTCCATTTTTTATTGCGACAGCTAATAACAACACATTAAGCAACAAAAGTTAAATGTTTAAGTTAGTATAAAACTGATCTGAGTATAAATAAACGTATCGGATCATTATTATACTAAGTAAGGAGGGATAAGCTTAATTTCAGATCACTATTTTACTAAGGTAAGCTTCTCAAGCTAAATTTTTACTAACTCAATTTATTTTTTGTCCATCAAAAGCGCTATTTTTAAACTTTTTACACGACAAACGTTAGTAAAATAAATACCTGCTGTGGATAACAGCAGTTCGAGTTAGCATAGATCTGATCTGTACTTACTACAGATCAGATCTATACCAATTAAACGCCCTATTCTTAGCAAGGTTAAGTGTATAACTTTATAATTTACTTAGTAAAAAACTGATCTCGCAGAGTCATTTTGTATATAACTTTTTGAGTAAGCTGTGCATAACTCTAATTTTTAAATAAGGCTTAGTAAAAAGCTGATCTGCGTGTAGATAAAGATCTGATCTTAACCAAGTATAAAGGTGATCTGCTTTTTTTTACATTATTTATAAATATCATATAGTTATATAGCTATTATACACCTTTAACCTTTATTACCTTATATATTTAACCACCTTTAAACTTCTTTATTTATACTAAGCAATCTTAAAGGTGTAAAAATATTTTTAAATGTCTTGTTATTAAAATGCATGTCGCCTTAAATAGTTGTTTACAGGTATTTGAATGGACATTATACTAACTGCCTAACTTTGAGGAAGAAAGTATGTCTATCAATAATAACGCGCTAAGTACTTACCGGCTTTTAAAAGCAACAGCCGAAGTTGCTGAAAAATCATTAAAAGGACGCATACAACATTACCGCGCTCATCTTAAATCAGAAGAAAAAGAATTAAGAACTTACACCCAAAAAGCGGCAGCAGATTTATTAGGGTGTAATAATCGTACCCTTAAACGCCGCCATGACAATGGTGACTTTGATGATTTAAACATTAAGCGTGGTGCAAATGGGCACTATGCGTACACGTTAGTTAATATTTTTGCTATGGCCGATATCATGGATATTCAGCCTGATCACCGCACTGCTAACGATAAACTCCAAGTTATTGTTATTAACTCACTTAAAGGTGGGTGTGGTAAAACAACCAGTATGGTTAATATCGCTGCTGCGTTGGCGACGACGAATATCAAACGTTATCGTATTGGTATTATTGATTTAGATCCTCAAGGTTCATCTTCTAGCTTTTTCCCTTCAAACGATCATGACCCTGTTACGGTAGGCGACTTAATGCGTGATTGTATTGATTTAGACGAAGGCGAAACTTGGCCGGAGTTTGTTTCTAGTGCTTTTGTAACTACGCATATTCCAAATATTCGTGTTTTACCCTCAGGTATGGATGATTTTTACTTTGAGCACGAGACCGCTACACTTTTAAAAGATACCTCCAATTATGAGCAAACACGTCATTATCATAAGCTTTTAGAAAAGGTTATTGAGCCGGTTAAAGACGAATTTGATATTATTTTAATCGACACAGCTCCTACACTTAACTTTATGTTTTATAATGCTTTAATGGCTTCTACAGCAATGCTTATACCGGTTCATCCAGAAGCTGTAGATTTTGATGCTAACAATAAATATTTAAAGCGTTTAGGTGAGATTTACCACACTGTTGCGGCACTTGGTCATGAAGGTTGGGACTTTATGCAGTTTTTAGTGACTAATTACGTTAAGGGTAATCATTCACAGCGCGATATTGTTAAAGATGTACGTAGTGCGTTTGGCCGCCAGGTTATGAGCTACCCAATTAATCACAGCTCGGCCATTACGGCTAGTTCATCGTCTTTTAATACCATATTTGATCAAAAAGCATCGGATAGTTTAGCAAGTCGCGAGTCTTTATTACGCGCGCAAGAAAATATTAAAGATGTTGTGGACGAACTAGAAATGCTTATTCGTTCTAATTGGGAGTCAACCCAATCATCACTTAACAACACTAAGTAAGGATGTTACATAAAAATGGCTACAAAACGTAAAAACGACACCCGCTTAGATCCATTTGCAACTGCCGTAGGTAATAGCAGCCTCGATGCATTACTTGAGCAAGCAAGCGCTGGTGATGTAATAAGAATGCCTGCGCCAAGCGACCCTACACGCGAAATAACCTTAGTATGTAAAGTTATTGCTCATGCAGATATTGAATCTAGCACCACGGTTTACGGTAAAAATCGTCGTGTACAAGCGCTCTTAAACGAAAAGTCGGTTTCTGATATTTTACCCGCAATCAGTGAAGATGGACGCAATCAACACCCTGCTTTACTTTGGGATCAGGGAAATACTAACTTAGTACTTGCTGGTTCGCGTCGTCGCAAGGCATGTATTTTAGGTAATGCCGATTATTTAGTTTTAAGCTCACCTGATTTTACCGATCAAGACGCTAAAATTTTGGCTGTATCGTCAGATCAGTACATAGCCCCGAGCCTTTGGGAACTAGGCCAAGCTTACCAACAAACTAAAAACGATCTTATTGAGCAAGGTAAAAAAGGCTCTTATCGCGAAATTGCCGCTATTGAAGGTGTATCGCACACCGCAATTGCAGATGCCATTAAAGCGTACGAGCAAATACCGGCAGATGTAATCTCACTCTACCCAACGGCTAATCACGTAGGCAGAGAAGTCGCTAAAAAGCTTGTTAGTGCAAAGGAGCGCGACGAGAATGCGTTTAACGCCCTTGTCAGCGAATTACATACAGACAATGAGATTAACGCCATTACAAGCGACGACAAGCGTGCAATGGCAATTACTAAACGTTTAACTACCGAGCCTAGCACGGTGGCTAAACGTGAAGCTGTATTTGAAAACAACTTTATAAACGTACAACGCAATTTAAAAAGTGGTGACGTATCTATCAAAATAGATAATAAAGTGTTGACGGACAAACGCTTAGAACAACTTACTAAGCTATTAAGCGCGTTTAATTAGCCCAGTATTACTTAGTAAAATAGTGATCTTAAAAGCCTGTTAGGTTAGTTAAATTCTGATCTAATGGGCTTTTTACTTAGTAAAATCCTGATCTTTTTTTCTATTTAAAACCAATAACTCCCTCATTTTTGCTCTAAAGATCACATTTTTACCAACTGAGTTTAGTTTTTACGACTATTTAATGCGCGATCTTTTTTTGTTAGTAAAAAATTGATCTGTAAAGCCCCTGCGTTGTTAATAAGTTGTTTGTAATATGTGTGTTTGCTGTTTACCTGTTATTTTTTGGCAGTTAAAATGCTATAAAGCACGTATAAACCGATTTTTTACTAACCTATCAGCTCCAACCAGTTTATATAACGTTAATATTGCTTTTGCTGTGCGCAGTTAAAGAATATACTGGCAGAATTATTTTAAAAATTAAATGCTTAGAGTGACATGTCTGCTAACTTATCAAAAAATGATTTACTGGCTATTTTTGAAGAAATAAAAAATGAGCAGGCAACCTTGTTCCCTCTATCTGAGCGCTTTATAAAAAAGCTGTTTAGGCCTAACGTACTCGAGAAAGGCAAAGAGTATTATAAAAATGGCCAAATTAGTTGGTTAGAACATAGCAGTGACTTTGCTGTTATTGATTCAACGGTACAAGGCGACACCGGATCAGCATTTAACCAACGAATTGAGATCAGTAAAGTACCTACTGGTTACTCTGTTGATACGCATTGTACCTGTAATGCTAAAATCAAATGTAGGCACTTAGCCGCTGTATTATTTAAACTTAAAATAGAGCATTCAGGTGAATACGGTGAAGATTACTTTATTAACGATTGGTTTAGTGAGCTGACAGCACTTAAAAGTGTCGATGCTAAAGCCCCTTCGCAAGTTCTTTTATTTGTATTAGATATTGAAAACAATAAAGTATTTTTAACGCCAAAAATTGCCAATTACGACAAAAATAATAATTACACGCTTGGGCGCAATTTAACTGAGCAACAATTAAATAGCTTTGTAACGCCAAACGATTTGCTCGAAAGTGACTTTAGGCTGTTTAGTTGGATTCGCTCACAAAATGCTGTGGGTAATTTAGAGCTAAAAGGTCAATGGGGTTTTAGCGCTTTACAACAATTAATTGCCACCGACCGACTATTTTTACAACGCTCTCGAGTGGCTATTAAAGCCCAAACTGGGCAATCCCTTAACTTTAATTGGCAGCAACAAAACGAGTTATCGCAATTAATTATTGAGCTTGAACACAGTAAAAATTGGGCTCTAATAAAAACCACGCCGCCTGCTTATTTAGATCTCGATCATTTTATAGTAGGCCGGATCAGAACACAGCTTAGCGCTGACGAAATAGCACATTTGCAATCTATTCCTGCACTGCACGATGCTAATTTTGATCGCATTTATAAACAACTTGCCGACAATTTTGGGGCCGGTGTTATTCCGCATCCGAATAACGAACAAGTTAACGTTAAGCAACTTGGTAATGCTGTTTTAAAAGCCACTATGAATGAGCAAGGGCTTAAAGTTTCGCTATTATTTAAATATAAAAATAAAAATTATTTAGCGGGAACAGCACCTGCGAGTTTAATAAACAGTGCATTTGAAAACACAGTAACAAATGAGTTAGTAAATTTAGGTTTTGATTTTTGTAAAGGGGGTTTACAAAGTGAGTTTATATTTAATAAACAATCACCTATACATTTACATTGGCTTGTTTACGAAGTATTCCCTGGCTTTAAAAAGCGTGGCTGGCAGGTAACTCAAACTAAAGTAAATGTAGCCGATCCCAAAGGGCACGTTACACTCGATGTAAACCGTGCTGCAGGGCACCAAATGCATTGTAAAGTGCAATTAAGCGATGCTAAAGCCGCTGTACTTTTTAATGCCGATGATGCCATGTATCAATCGTTAAACCGCCAAAGTGAGCTGTTTTATTACTACCCTGTCGGGCGTCAATTTGGTGTTATTAGTAAAGCAGCCATTAATTTACTGACCGAATTTAAGCAACGCTTTGAATTTGTAAAAACACGCGATGAATTTAATATCCCGCTTTCTTATTTACCTGAGCTGGTAAAGCATACCGCAGTTACTATAGACCTTCATGATGACTCATTGGAGCGTTATCTTGATGAGTTAAACAACACCGAGCAGGCAATGCCAGTGGTGCCCTTACACGGTTTAAATGAGTCGGTAACACTACGTGAATACCAGCAACAAGGCGTTGATTGGCTTAGCTTTTTAAAGCGCCACCAATTAGGTGGCATACTTGCTGATGACATGGGGCTTGGCAAAACGCTACAAGTTATTGCCTTTTTAGCCAGCAGTTTTAATCGCCCGCAAGCGGGGCCTACTCTTATCGTGTGCCCTACAAGTTTGGTCAGTAATTGGCAAAACGAAATAACCAAATTTGCTAAAAGCCTTAAGGTAACCACTATTTTTGGCTCGCAACGTAATGAGCCTTTACAACATTTAGCGCAAGCGCAATGTATTTTAACTACTTACCCATTATTAAAGCGTGATATTGCTTATTACTCGCCACTTTATTTTGAAAATATTATTTTAGATGAAGCGCAATATATTAAAAACGATACTGCACAAGTCTCGCGCTTAGTTAAGCGTTTAAATGCCGACTTTAAGTTATGTTTAAGCGGTACGCCTATCGAAAATAATTTGTTTGAGCTTAAGTCGTTACTCGACTTTGCCATGCCTTCATTACTTGGCTCGCAAGCTCACTTTAAACAGCACTTTCAAACTCCTATTGAACGCGAAGCCGATTCAGAGCGAGCTGAGCAACTAAAAGCGCTTATTATGCCGTTTATATTACGCCGTACAAAAGCGCAGGTAGCGCAAGAGTTGCCACAAAAAACAGAGCTGTTAAAAGAGTTTGAGTTTGAACCTAAGCAAAAAGATATGTACCAAGGTATTACACGCGCCCTAGAAGAAAAGCTCATCGACTTATTTGCTGAGCAAGGCGCACAAAAAAGTAAGCTCGCATTTTTAGAGGCGCTACTAAAACTAAGGCAAATTTGTTGTCATCCAAAATTAATTGAGCCAGAAACACAAGCAGGTTCAGCAAAATTAGAATGGCTAACTACGCATTTGCCGTTAATGCTAAGCCTTGGTCGTAAAGTGATTATTTTTAGTCAATTTACCTCTGCGCTCGATTTAATTGCAGAGCGTTTAAACGACATAAATATTAATTTTAGTATGCTAACTGGGCAAACGCGTCATCGCGACAAAGTTATTAACGAGTTTACCAGTGGCAAAACCTCGGTGTTTTTAATCAGTTTAAAAGCAGGCGGTACTGGGCTTAACTTAACGCAAGCCGATACGGTTATTCATTTTGATCCGTGGTGGAACCCAGCTGTAGAAAAACAAGCCACCGATCGTGCTTATCGCATTGGCCAAACAAATCCAGTGTTTGTTTATAAGTTAATTATGAGCAACTCAATTGAGCAAAAGGTATTTAAAATGCAGCAAGATAAGCAAGCGCTTGTTGATGCATTATTTACCGATAAATCAATGAGCTTTACTTCGTTTGATGAGCAGCAAATGTTATCACTTATAAAAAGCTAATTTTTTTACTTAGCATGTGAACTAATTTAACCAAACGGCGTCTATTATATTGCTTGTTGAATAATTGCAGTTATCACAAGCTTCATGTTGATTTCCCTGTTTGGTTACTAAATTTAGTAATGATTGAGCCAGCCCTTTTAGCTGGCTTTTTTTATGCCTGTAATTAACACCTTAAATTGCATTTTTTATAAATTGTTTGAACTAAATTTAAAAACACGCGTCTACTATAATGCTTGTTGAATAATTGCAGTTATCACAAGCTTCATGTTGATTTCCCTGATTGGTTACTAAATTTAGTAATGATTGAGCCAGCCCTTTTAGCTGGCTTTTTTTATGCCCACATTTTAATTTTTAAATTATTTATATTTTTATGTGAACTAAATTTAATGTGCGGCGTCTACTATTATGCTTGTTGTTTAATTGCAGTAAACACAAGCTTCATGTTGATTTCCCTGTTTGGTTACTAAATTTAGTAATGATTGAGCCAGCCCTTTTAAGCTGGCTTTTTTTATGCCTACATTATATTTTTATGTGAACTTAATTAAATGTGTGGCGTCTACTATTACGCTTGTTGAATAATTGCAGTTATCACAAGCTTCATGTTGATTTACCCCGTTTAATTACTAAATTTAGTAATGATTGAGCCAGCCCTTTTAAGCTGGCTTTTTTTATGCGTGTATTTCTCCTCTACCCCACACGATACTAATTCGTTATGATGGCATGTCTCTAAATTTTATAAGTTTATTTTATGTTTACTCAGCTATTAACGCATATAGATTGGTTAAGTGCCAGCGCAGGGCTCGCAACAGGGCTAGTACTATATGGCCTAGTGTCGCTCCCTTCTCGTAATAAGTTAAAACAACAAATTAGCGAGCAGCAGCAACAGTTATCGTTATTACAAAACCAGTACGACAATAAACAGCTGCAATACACGGCCTTATTTGATGAGCACGAGCTGCTCGAGCAATCCCATCAAGAGCAGCGCGACGAAGCGCAGCATTTTAAAACTCGCTTTAGCGAGCAAGAAAAACAAAGTGTTCAGTACAATCATTTTTGGCGTAAAGCTGAAGGCGAACTTAGTGCCTTGCGAGAGCAATATAATCAGCGCGATATTGAGCTTAATAATATGCGCACTACGCTTGAGCAAAAGCAGCAAAACTTTACCGAGCAGCTTGCACAAATAGAGCAAAGCAAAAATGTGCTTAAAAAAGAGTTTGAAAACCTAGCTAATAAAATTTTAGAAGAAAAATCGCAAAGCTTTAAAACCCTAAACCAAGAAAGCATTGAGCAACTATTAAAGCCAGTTCAAGGGGAGCTAAAAGGCTTTAGAGATAAAATGGAATCGATTCACGTTGAAGACTTAAAACAACGTGCTGCCCTTAAAACTGAGCTACTGCACTTGCAAGCTAAAAGCCAAGCTATTACCGAGCAAGCCGATAAACTTAGTAATGCCTTACAAGGGCAAAAAAAGATGCAAGGTAATTGGGGCGAACTAATGCTCGAAAACGTACTCGACAGCGCAGGCCTGCGTGCGGGTACTGATTACAAACGCGAAGTATCGTTTAATACCGAAGACGGTCGACTGCGCCCCGACGTAGTGGTGTATTTACCTCAGGGCCGCCACTTAGTGATTGATGCTAAAACGTCGCTAAATGCTTATACCCGTTACGTTAATGCCGAAAACGAGCTAGAGGCTAGCCAAGCAATTAAAGAGCATGTAAATGCTGTTACCGCGCGTATTAACGAGCTTGCCAGTAAATCGTACGATCGTCTCCCAGGTATAAATTCGCCTGAAGTAGTTATTATGTTTGTGCCTATAGAATCTGCATTTGTAGAGGCGCTTAAATATCAAAGCGATATTTACCAACAAGCTATCGAAAAAAACATTTTAGTTGCTACACCAACGACTCTGCTTACAAGCCTTAATATTGTTAAACAGCTGTGGCGCTTTGAAGAGCAAACCAAATACTCTAAAGAGCTGGCGAATCGTGCAGAGCGCTTTTACAACAAGCTCAATGGCTTTTTAACGAGTATGGAAGGCGTTGGCAAACAACTAGACCGCGCCAAAGAAAGTTACGATAAAGCTTTTTCACAGCTTTACCGTGGTAAAGGCAACTTAATTAAACAAGCTTCAGAATTTAAAGAGCTAGGTGTATCGGTTCAAAAAGAGCTACCAAACGAAAGCGTAGAAAAAGCCCAATTAGAGCTAGATTAAATTCGATTTATCTCTACTGTTTTATACATTAAAAGGAAGGTTAATGGTTTTTCCCTTACTCAATTCGCAAAGGTTAGCGTTAACCCCTATTAATTATGAGGATAGAGACGCTATTTTTGCTCTTTTTTCAGACCAAGGTGTTACTAAATACTATGATCTGGCGCCCTTTACTCAAGTTTCTCAGGCCGATAAGTTAATCGAATTTTTCAATATTCGGTATAAAAATGGAGAAGGGATCCGCTGGGCTATCCGTTTAAAAAATACTGATGAGTTAATAGGTACTTGCGGTTTTAATAGTTGGTCAGTACCAATGAAGCACGCATTTATTGGTTACGACCTTAATAGCCAGTATTGGGGTACAGGCTATGCTTTTGAGGCTATTCATATGATTATAAAAGCTGCCTTTGATGGATTGCTAAGTTGCGGTGCTATAAATCGAATACAAGCCGACACAGTACCAGGAAATAACGCATCAGAGGCGCTTTTAATAAAGCTCGGCTTTTGTGAAGAAGGCACAAGGCGCCAAAGTGGTTTTTGGAAAGGGCAATTTCACGACCTAAAATGCTTTGGGCTTTTAAGCGCGGAGTTCAATTGATGAAAACGGATGTTGTAATTTATAACTTATTGCACGAAATTACTGCTCAATTCCCTGAAGTTAAAGCGTTGCTGAGCATATATGATGAAGGTGAAACCACGTATAAAATGGAGGCGTTTTCTAAAGCCACAACACACGCTTTTGCTCTTGGTAATGTGGAGCAAGCCCTGCGTTATTTAAATTACGTGGCTAAAAAACTAATAAACGCTGAGGCAAAAGTAATTGAACACATAGACGTATATTACGTAGAAACATTATTTTGGGGCGCTAGCCCCCACACTATTGCGCTTGGGTGGCCCTTGGTTCCGGAAAGTTTACAAACGCTTTATATTAATTTTCATGGTAAAGCGCCGCTAAAATAATACAACTAAAGCTCTTGTGTACTAGCTTACGGCTTTAATAATCCAACTCATTCAACAATTCATTTATTTTTTCATCGCCAATACACTCTCCGTTAGACCAGCTTGCAGTAAGCAGGGTAATTAAACTACCAATACGCTCTGATTTAAGCTGTAGCTGTTCTATCAGTGCGTTGGACTCATGTTGTTTTTGAGTGAGACGCTCAATAATAGCAGTGTGATCAAGCTCTTTATTTGGTTTACGTAATGTGGGTATTTCTTCAAGCGAAAACCCTAAGCTTTGTGCAAACTTAATCATTTTAAGCTGCTCAACACTGCTTGTTGTGTATTGGCGATAGCCATTACTGTTGCGTACGCCCGCTGGCAGTAAACCTATGCTTTCGTAATACCTTATAGTGCTGGCTGCCGTCCCACTTTGTTTAGCTAGTTCACCTATTTTCATTGCTGTTTTTTTGCCTAAAATGACAGTTGACCTTAAAGCTGACTTTAAGGTTATAGTGCCTGTAATGTCAATTTATGGTTTACCTAATGTCTAAAAATAAACAACACCCTGTATTAACCCCTTTTACCCTACCAAGTGGTTTAACGCTTAAAAACCGAGTAGTAAAAGCCGCAATGGAAGAAAATCTCGCAGAGGCCGACTTAACCCCATCGCAGGTGCTTAAAAATGTATATAGCGAATGGGCAAAAGGCGGTTGCGGGTTAATTATTTCCGGCAATGTGATGGTCGACCACCTTGCAATGACAGGCCCAGGGGGCCTAGCACTTGAACAACAAACAGATATAACGCCTTTTACAGAACTAGCACGTTTAGCACAGCAAAACGACTGTAAAATTGTCATGCAAATTAATCACCCCGGCCGCCAAGTATTTAAAAAAATGGGCGGTAAAGCGCTTAGCGCCTCTGATATTGGGCTTAATATGGGCAAGCACTCGCACTTATTTGCACAGCCAAAGGCGATGGATAAAAGCGAGATAAATGATGTTATCGCCCGATTTACTCAAACGGCACAACAAGCTGAAAAAGCAGGGTTTAATGGCGTACAAATACATGCTGCACATGGTTATTTACTCGCACAGTTTTTATCTCCTCTGACTAATAAACGTAATGATGAATGGGGCGGAAGCCTTGAAAACCGTGCCCGCTTATTACTCGAAATTACCAAAAGCGTTAAAGCACATTGTAGCGAGAGTTTTTCGGTATCAGTTAAGTTAAACTCTGCTGATTTTCAGCGTGGCGGTTTTGAACCAAGTGACGCGCAAGCGGTTGTTGATATGTTAAGCGTATTAAAGGTGGATTTTGTGGAGCTTTCGGGTGGCAGCTACGAAGCACCTGCTATGCAAGGCCAAACAGGGGATGAGCGAACACTTGCACGTGAGGCGTACTTTTTAGAGTTTGCTAAAGCAATTAGCGAGCAGTCAAACATACCCATTATGACCACCGGCGGTATTAGCCGATTAGATGTGGCAAATAAAGTTATAAAATCAGGCGTTGCAATCGTTGGTATGGCAACAGCAATGGCATATCAGCCAAATTTGGTTAATGCGTGGCAAAGTAATTTAGCGCAGCCGCTGATAATGCCAAGTGTTACTTTTAAAGACAAAACACTTGCTGGGCTTGCCACTATGGCACTGGTAAAAAGGCAGCTTCGCCGCCTTGGCCAAGGCAAGCACGTTAAGGCAAATGCCTCAGCTATTTTTACTATAATAAGCGACCAAATACGCGCTGCAAAGCTTACAAAGCGCTATCGTAAACGCTTTGCTAAAGAGCTTAATTAGCTTTATCTATGCTACGCTTGAAAGCGTTGATTGATGGGCGTTTGCATACGCCCAGTTAACGCACTCTTGCGCTAAAATAGTGATGGTATCTAAGCAGATATCGGGCGATTGCTTAGCTTGTTCATTTAATACTAGCGGTATTTCGGTGCAGCCAAACAGCACGCAATCTGCACCTTGAGCAAGCATTAAATCGTAAGCTTTGCTTAATAAGCTGCGCCCTGTATTTAAATCCCCTGCTTTTACAGCGGTTATACCATCCATAATAGCAATTTGCTGTTGTGTGTTTGGCTCAATAAAATCAATATTGTGCTGCTCAAATGCGTTTTGATAAATGCCCATATTTAGTGTGGCTGTAGTAGCTAGAATACCCACCTTTTGCTTATTAGTAGCTTTAACCTGTTTAATAACACTTTTTACAATGCTAATAGTGTGTACATCGGCATTTTGAGTTAGTGCGTCGTACCAGTAATGCGCGGTATTACACGGAATAACAATACAACTTACCCCTAAGTTTGATAGTTCTTTAAAGCCTTTTTTAAGCTCAAAAAATGGGTTTTCGCCTTCAAGGCCCATTAAAAATTTTGTTCGGTCAGGAATTTGCGGGATATTCCTTATAAACATAGGTATGTGCTCTTGATCATTTTTAGCAGGTGATAACGCTATTACTTGATTCATAAATGAGGCGGTAGCCAAAGGCCCCATTCCGCCTAATACACCAAGAGTTCTGAGCATGATTGCATTCCGGTTATTGAATTTATAGGTTTAATTTATAGTGTTTTATTTAGTTTGAATAATGCTATTATTTTACCACCCATGCATAACTTGCATAACTAGGTGGTTGCTATGAATATTGAAAGTAAATGGTTAGAAGATTTTTTAACGCTCTCGCATACAAAGAGCTTTTCGCAAGCGGCAAAGCTTAGGCATATTACGCAACCTGCCTTTAGTCGGCGTATAAAAGCCCTTGAAGATGCGCTTGGCGCAGCGTTAATTGACCGAGAAAACCTACCTATTACCCTTACCCCAAGCGGTAAAATATTTCATATAACAGCGCGCAATTTAATAAACCAAATGAATACCTCGGTTAGCATGCTTGAGGAGTTATCGGTGCAGCAAAATTATTCTGTAAAGGTTGCGGCTGCACATTCTTTAGCGAGTTTTTTAACCTTAAAACTCGCTAATTTTCAAACGCAAGATGAGCGCGATATAGTACTTAACCTTGAAGCAATAGACGTAGATAAAGCCACTGAAGCGCTAGAGCAAGGTGAGTGCGACTTACTTATCGCCTTTGATAACGAACGCCTTAAACTGCCGCCGTTTAGTCATCAAAAAATAGGGAATGCTAAGTTATTACCTGTTAGCGCCTGTGACGAGCAAGGCAAAGCCTTATATAACCTAGAAAGCGCAGCGCCTGTACCACATTTAGCCTACAGTCTCGACTCCTACATGGGCCGGCAATTAGAGCCAATTATATCGGGCGCTAAGCTTAATAAAGTGTTTGTTTCATCCATGACGGAGCTTTTAAAAGTACACGCAGTTGCGGGTAATGGTATTGCCTGGCTGCCCGACTACGTTATATCTAATGAGCTTAAAAATAATACCCTTGTAGTTGTAGGGAGTGAGCACCACTGCGTGCCAATAACTTACTATGCGTATAGGTATCATGCGGCTTTGCACCCCGGTGGCGAAAGCGTATGGAATAAATTAACCGAGCTTAATATAACCTAACTGTAAACCCCCGTTACAGTTAGGCGGTTTAGTGTACGAACCTTTGGCTTAGCATTAAGGTTAACCAGCTAAAAGGCAAAAAATAAATGTTCATTGGCACTATTTACAAATTAAATAGTGCCAAAGCTTAAGTAACCTGAACTCTGGATAATAAATCTATCTCGAGCAGCTATTTTCAGCGCTAACTGCGTTGAATTTACTTGCAATAGGCCAGCTATTGACGCGTAAATTCGCCTTGTTTTCACTAAAAATCTCTGGCTAGAGAGAATAAATTTAAATATCCAACTAATTCAAAATGTTAGTAAATCTCTTAACCAGAGCTCAGGTTAAGTAAGTTTAAAAGCCAAATTTACCATTATTGTTTTGCCATTGTGACTTAGCAGGAATAGTTTGAATGGTGTCCCAATGTTCTACAATTTTGCCATTTTCAACACGAAATAAGTCATAAAACGATACGTGTTTATTCATAAATGTACCTTCGTTTACTGCCAGTACAAAGTTGCCTTGGCCTAAAATAATATGGTTTTTGCTCACTACCATTGGCATGTTTAATTTAGCTAACTCACCCAGCGCCTTACCTAAGCCGCTTAAATCGTCAGCTATTGCTGGGTTATGCTGAATATACGCGCCTTTTTCACTGCTAATAAAGTTGTTTATCTTTGCCATGTCACCGTTGATCAAAATGGTATTTACAAAGCGTTTAACCAGCGCTTTATTAGCGGCTGTTTTATTTAAGTCGGTTATGGTTGTTGCACCATCTAGCTGAGTACGACCACTTGGGTTGGCAGGGGCTATAGCTTGTAGGTTGTCCCAATGTTCTATAATTTTACCGTTCTCAAACTTAAAAATATCAAAGCCTACTTTTGGGCCAAAAAAATTATATTCAGTATGGGTTACTGCATAGTTACCATCTTCAAAGGCGCGTTTTACTTGCGCTTTTGCACTGCCTTTTGGCAATTGTTGAATTGCTTGTGCAAAACCAGCCAGGCCATCTTTAACGTCTAAGTTATGTTGTGTGTATTGGTTTGGGTTTATGTAGCTAATCGCTTTTGTATCGCCTGTTTCTATGCTTGAAATAACCGCAACGGCCTTATCTGTAATGCTTAGCGGTGCTTGTTTTGTGGTATTTTGTTCGATGCTTGCACATGCACTTAAGCTAATAATTGCTGTGGCTAAAATACTGCGAGTAAATAGTGATAGTGGTTTCATTGTAATGCCCTAATGTGTTTGTATAGGAGCATTTTATGTAATATTTAAAATGTACAGTAGAGTGTAAATGGGCGCTAAAATGGTTAAAGTCGAACCTAAGCCATTATTATAAAATAGCCTTACTATGAGCTGCCTGAAATTGGCTTGGCGTAACCCCTGTGTGCTTTTTAAAGTACTTAACAAAGTTGCTAGCGTCATCAAAGCTAAAGTCGTAGGCCAGCTTTTGGGTTGTTATATTACTTATAACTAGGCGGCGTTTTATTTCTATTAAGGTAAACGCGTCAATCATTTGCTTTGCTGTAAGGCCGGTACTTAATTTACAAATACTATTAAGGGTTTTGTAGGTTGTATGCAGTTTGTTTGCATACCAGTTAGCATCGCGAATAGTTAAAAAATGGCTCTGTAGCAACTTATAAAAAGTACCCAGTTTAATGCTTTGCTCTGGGTTGATATTGTCGTGGCGCAGCTCTGGGCGTAGCCTATGTAATCCTAAAGCCAGCGAGCTAAATAAATACATAACAATGAGTGGGTCTGATTGCGGGTGTGCAATTTCTATTTCCATTTCGTTTATGGCATTTATTACCCGCGCTTGGCTATGTTTATTTAGCTTAAGTAATGGCGAGTGTTGTTGGCTTAAATGAGTTGGCGTGTAATTAGGTAAGCGCATATTGGTGTGTACACGGTCTAAAAATGTTTGCGTAAATAAAACCACATAACCAGTGGGTTGTTTTGCAAAGTCGAACGCGTGTACTTGGTCGGGCTGTAAAAAAATAAGTGTGCCTGAATCAAACGGATATTGAATAAAATCAACCATGTGACTACCGTTGCCTTGCTCTATACAAATAATCATATAAAACGAAACCCGATGCGCCATTTGCGGATCGTGGTCGTGGGTTTTACCCCCATACAAATCGCTCAGGGGCAATATTTCAAGCTCTGCATTTGCCGACTTTTCGTGGTTAAAGCCAATGTTGGGTATATCCATTCGCACTTATTTTTGATGTGTTTTATAAAGTGTATGTGAGTTAGCTTGGGCTTATCAAGTACATTAGGAGTTATTAAACCATTTTTTATAAGGCTGGTACTTGTCGTACAGTACATTAAAAACGTAGGTGTATATGAGTATAAACACTAAAAAGCTTGCCTCTAGCATAATGGCTGTAAACCAACTTACATTTAAATACCAAGCAATTACAGGAAGCGTTATTACTACCATACCTAGCTCAAAGCCACATGCATGAGTAATACGCGTTATTAAAGTGCGCTCTAAGCGGTTATGGCCTGCTAATTTATCAAAAATAATGTTGTAAATATAATTCCAACACATAGCAAATAACGATAAACCAACCCCTACTACACTCATTTTACCCGCCTCAAACCCCGCAAATAGTACAGTGCTTGGTATTACAATGGCTAAGGCTATTATTTCAAACATAACAGCCTGAAAAATACGTTCTAGTGTGTTCATAAATAACTTATTTAAAGAATGACGATGTGGGTATTTTCATTCATTATTAAGATATTAAATAGTTAACTAGTATCGGTAAAAGCGATATGTTTAGTGTTGAACAATTACATGCATTTGTAGCAACGGTTGATTCGGGGTCGTTTTCGGCAGCAGCAAGGCAATTAGGTAAAGCGCAGTCGGTAATAAGCCAACATATAATTAACCTTGAAATAGACTGCAATGCTACTTTATTTGAACGCACTGGTCGCTATCCACAATTAACCCAAGCGGGGCATAAATTACTCCCTCATGCACACGCTTTATTAAATCAGCATCAACGGCTTTTAAATTCGGCTTTAGCATTAAACGACTCAACCCCAAGTGAGGTAACTATAGCCTTAGATGAAGGGATACCATTTAGCGCTATGGCAAGCGTTGTTGAGGAGCTAAATAATGCGTACCCAAATGTAACGCTTGAATTTTTAAGCGCCTCAAGTCTCGATATTATTGATTTACTAAAACAAGAAACCCCACTAACAGGCATTATTTTTAGTGAGCTGAATTTACCCACAAATTTAGATTATGAGTGCATAGGTAGCGTTAACTTTGATTTATATGTGGCTAAATCGCACCCATTGGCAAAAGAGGCTGTAAAAAATATTGATAGTTTACGCTTATATAGACAGCTGTTAATTCGCTCGCGTAATACGCAAACCAGTAGTTTTCAGCTAAAGGTAAGCCCCGACGTACTTTTTGCCGACAACTACTACTTATTACTGCAGCTAACATTACAAGGGCACGGCTGGTGCCTACTACCAGAGCATGTTGCGCATGAGGCACTGCAGGCTAATGAGTTAGTTAGGCTACCCATAGAGTTTGAAAAAATGCAGTGGCACGCTAATGTTGATATTTTGCAGCACCAAAAATACAGCGATCTCGCTATTTTTAAAACACTTAGAAAGCAGCTTCGAAATATTTTATAACGCTTATGTATGAGTTTTATTATGGATTTTTACATCCATAATAATTGGGTGTTTTGTCTCTTTTTTAATAGCGTTGGTAAAGCCAAAATAGCGTCATCAACACAGAGTATTAACTAGCTAAAGAGGCAACTCCCATGAAAGCAATCGGATATCAACAAAGTTTACCTATCGAAAACGAGCTATCACTACAAGACATTGAACTTGAAACGCCAACAGCAGACGGCCACGATATTTTAGTTGAAGTTAAAGCGGTATCGGTTAATCCGGTTGATTTTAAAATTCGTCAAGCAATGCCAGCGGCAGATGGCGAATATAAAGTAATTGGTTGGGATGCAACTGGGGTTGTTAAATCGGTTGGCGAAAACGTTTCGTTATTTAAGCCAGGCGACAAAGTATGGTACGCGGGCGACATAACTCGCTCAGGCAGTAACGCGCAGTTTCAATTAGTTGACGAGCGTATTGTTGGCCATATGCCAAGTTCGCTTTCGTATGGCGAAGCCGCTGCATTGCCGCTTACCAGCATTACTGCGTGGGAGTTATTGTTTGACCGTTTAAACGTAGCTAAAAACGATGACTCTAAAAGCATTTTAGTTATTGGAGCCGCCGGTGGTGTGGGTTCAATTATGGTACAGCTGTTAAAGCAGCGCACTAAATTAAATATTATTGCCAGCGCCTCTCGCCCCGAAACAATATCGTGGTTAGAAGATTTAGGTGCCGATACTATTGTTAATCACCGCAATCTATTAAGTGAAGAGTTTGCAGCTAAAAACTTAAGCGAAGTAGATTACGTAGTAAGCTTAAACAATACTGAGCAACACTTACCTGAAATTGAAAAAGTAGTGAAGCCACAAGGTCAATTTGCACTTATTGATGACCCTGAAACACTTAATATTGTGCCATTTAAAAATAAAAGTGTGTCGGTACATTGGGAGCTTATGTTTACTCGCTCGTTATTTAAAACCGACGATATGCAAGAGCAGCACGTTATTTTAAACAACGTAGCCACGATGATTGACCAAGGGCAAATTAAAACCACGGTAGGTGAGCACTTAGGTAAAATTAACGCTGCCAATTTACGCAAAGCGCATCAGCACCTTGAAACCCAAACAGCTAAAGGCAAAGTGGTTTTAGAAGGTTTTTAAGCTAGCTCGCGTATAACGTTTTTTTGAGTATACAGGCCCCTAACGGGGCTTTTTTGTGGCTGTTATACCAATCCGCATAATTAAGTGATCTATTTTGAGGATGGCTAAACGTGTTGATAGCAAGGCAAAAAAATCGCTATTTAGTTGTTCTAAATGAGAATTTTTTAACGCAGATAGCGACACGTTTAGCCCCTGAAAATGATTAAGTATTAATGCGGATTGGTATTAATTATAAAGCTGTTTGTAATTAGGAATATGGTTAACCCAAAATGCAGGGCTGCCAATATACTCTTGTACAGTTTTTATAAATTCGCTTACCAGTGGCGTTTGTTTACGGTGCGGATACAATGCATAAATACCAGTGCCCGATGCGCTAAGCTTATAGTTGGTTAAAAGTGGCACTAACCCCATTTCGTCTATGGGTTTTTCTAGGTTAAATAAATCAAGCATTACATACCCAACACCTGCTTTAGTCGCATCAAGCATGGCGCGTACGTCACTTACTTTATAATTGCCCTTCATTTTGTGGGTTTTGAATTCATCACCATGAGGTTGTGTGCTTAATTTAACTTGATCTAGGCTTACATCGCCATTGCCGTAAACTATTGCAGGCAAAGCTAAAAGCTCCTCAGGTGTATTTGGCATACCATGGCGCGCTATAAAATCGTGCGAGGCAACCAGTGCAAAATGCATGTCAGATATTTTTTTTGCCATTAAGTTTGAGTCGTCAAGTTTGCCAATTCTAAATGCTAAATCGTAATGGTCGCTAATAATATCGTTGCGCTTATCATCAAGCATTAGGGTAGTTTTTACCTCTGGGTACTTTTGCATAAATATATTAATAACAGGCTGAATATACTGTTGCCCAAAAAACATGCCTGAGGTAATGCGTAAAATGCCTTTAGGTTTGGCTAGGTACGAGTCGGCAATACTATGAATATCACTAAGGGTATCTATAAGAATATGCGCTTGTTGGAGTATTTCATCCCCTGCTGAGGTAAGCGAAAACGAGCGCGTAGACCGGTTAAGTAATTGCACACCTAAGCTGCTTTCAAGCTTTTTAATTTGCTTAGAAAGTGATGAGTTATCCATATCGTTTAATGCGGCAGCTTTAGCAAATGAGCCTTGTTGTACTACATCTACAAATAACGCTAATTGATTGGTTATCGACATGTCATTCTCCTAAATCCCAATAAGGCACATCGCCATAATAGCCACTCGTAAAATCAACAAATGCACGTACTTTACTAGGCAAAAACTGCCTGTTTGCGTACACCATGTAAAGCCCCATAGGCTCTGGCTCATGGTTTTGTAAAATACGCACAACTTTACCCTGTGCGAGTGCCTCACCAGCTATAAAGGTAGGTTGCATAGCAATGCCGCCACCTGCAATGGCTGTATTTAGCAATAAATCGCCGTTGTTAGCCACTAAATTGCTTTCAAGTTTAAACTCGCTTTTAAGCTCATTGACTCCTGTAAGCCTTTTTGCCGGCTCAGCGTTGGCGTAGCGTAAATAGTTATGCTGCTGAAGCTCTTGTAGTGTAGTGGGTGTACCGTGCTGCTTTAAATACACAGGCGATGCAAATACCGCTAAGCGTATAGGCGCTATTTTTTTAGCAATAAGGGATGAATTTTTTAACACCCCAATACGCAGCGCTATATCAATGCCTTGTTCAACAATATCTACAAATTGGTCAGTGAGTTTTAAATCTAACTTTAAATTTGGATACTGCTTTTGAAACTCAACCAGCAGTGGTGCTAAATGCTTAACCCCAAACGACATAGGCGCACTAATACTCAGCACACCCGATACGTTTTCGCTTAAGTTATTAAGCGAGTTTTCCATATCGTCTATATCGCCAAGTACTTGTAGGCAGCGAGTAAAATAGTGATCCCCCGCCTCGGTGGTGCTTACTTTTCGTGTGGTGCGGTGCAATAAACGGGTAGACAGCCCCTCTTCCAGTGCTGATACATATTTACTCACCAATTGCGGCGATATATCGAGTTTATCGGCGGCTTTAGAAAATGAACCCTCTTGCACTACGCTCACAAAAGTTTTCATGGTGGTTAGCTTGTCCATAATTAACAATACGTTGTTTGTAATTTATAAATAAATAGCATATTTATCACCAAATTAAAAAGCAATAAAGTGGCTATATTAAAATAGACTAATTAGGTAATAGCATGGTTCAGCCCGCTTTATTTATTTCACATGGCTCGCCAATAATGGCAATTCAGCAATCTCCCACTTCTGATTTTTTAACATCGCTTAGTAAAATGCTTAAAACACCGAGCGCTATTATTATTTTTTCGGCCCATTTTGATGTTGCTAACAATGACACAAGCAACAACATAGTGATTACTGCAGGCAAAGCGCCCAAAACCATTCACGACTTTTATAATTTCCCTGCCCATATGTATAACATTAAATATCCCGCACCGGGCGAGCCTTCACTTGCTAACGATATTGCAGCGCGCTTTAAAGACAAAGGTATTGAGGCCGAGCTTAATGCAAGCCAAGGCTGGGATCATGGTGTATGGATACCTCTGCGCTTAATGTACCCACAGGCTAATATTCCTATCGTGCAGGTGTCTATAAATACGCGTTTAGGCGCAAAAGCCATGTACGAATTCGGGCAGTTACTTGCCCCACTTCGCGAGCAAAATATATTAATTATTGGCTCCGGCGGGATTAGCCATAATCTACCCGAAATATTTAAAAAGCCACCTACACCTAATCGTGTGCAAATGGTTAATGAGTTTACTCAATGGGTTGAACAAACGCTTTTAGTGCAAGACACAGCCGCCCTGTTAGATTATTTAAACCAAGCACCGCATGTGTTATTTAACCACCCTACTCAAGAACACTTTTTACCATTATTTGCGGCAATGGGTGCAGGCGGCACGCAGGTTGAAAAACTCTTTAGTGATACCGAAATGGATATTTTAGCGCTCGATGCGTATAAGTTTTATTAATTTTAATTAGTACAGTGCAAGCACCTAGTCGTTTATTTAATCAAAGTGTAATGGGGGTTTACAAAGCGCATGTTGGGTTAAGATCAGCAAAGGCCAACATAAATTTATAAAATAGGCTTTAACGCAGCTTTTTAATGTAATTAGATGTGGCATTATTTTTATGCGCGTCACCATAAATAATTGGTGACGGGTAGTATTCTGCGTCTAACTGAATGTTTGAGGCTACATCATCACCAAAATAATCGGCAATAAAAGCAAGGCACATATCCATACCCGCTGAAACACCCGCACAAGACCAAATATTACCATCTTTAACAAAGCGTTCTTCAACTACGGTTACAGTGTTATCTTTTTTAAGATGCTCTAAAAAAGCCCAATGGGTGGTTGCTTTTTTGTGCTTAAATAACCCAGCTTTTTGCATTAAATACATACCAGTACATATAGATAAAATACTGTGGCAGTTTTCAGCTGTTTTTTTAAGATAATTAATAACATCGGTGTCTTCCATTGCTAGACGCGCACCACTGCCGCCGGGTACAAATAATACATCGGGCTGCAATGAGTCAGTAAAGTGATAATCGGCACTAAAACGCAATCCGTGCTCTCCTGAGGGGGTCATAGAGTTTAGCGATATTAATTTGGGTTTTTCACATAGCCCTTTTTCTGCTAGCAGGCCTATGAGTTCCCAAGAACCAACTAAATCCAGCTCTTCAACTTTGTCATAAATTAAAAAATATATTTTCATACTATGTCCCTTAGTCTTTTAATTTTTATAGCTTATTAAATAATTTGCCTAAAAGTGCTTCCGCATAATTGCGCAAGCCTTTTTATTTAAGCTATAAAACCACAATTTTATGCGTTATTACATTATTACTTAGGTAAATCATATTAATTTGAGCAATCGTTCAAAGTAAGTTAAGCTCAGAGCGACTAACCTACAAGTAATTTAAATTTATTGGGAGTAAACATGGCAACCACACTCGCATTTGACGTATACGGCACGCTTATAAATACCCATGGCGTACTGACCTTACTTGAAGATATGATGGGCGATAACGCGCAAAACTTTTCAAATACATGGCGCGAAAAACAGTTGGAATACTCCTTTAGGCGCGGATTAATGCAAAACTATATACCGTTTTCATTATGTACAAAACAAGCTCTCGATTACGCGTGTTTAGCGCATAAAACGCAGCTTAGTGATGACCAAAAACGGCAATTACTTGAGCAATATAAAATTTTACCCGCCTTTGACGATGTTAAAAAAGGGCTTGAGCAACTTAAAACACAAAACTACCGATTGTTTGCGTTTTCTAATGGCGCTGCGGATGCGGTAAATCAATTGCTCGAAACCGCAGGTATTAGTGAGCTTTTTGAAGGCGTTGTAAGCGCCGACGATATGAAAACATTTAAGCCAAACCCAGGTGTTTACAGCCATTTATTACGCGAAACCAATTCAACGGGTGCAAATACGTGGCTTATTTCGAGTAATCCGTTTGATATAACCGGCGCTATTTCGCATGGTATGCGCGGTGCGTGGATAAAACGCTCAGAAGACTCTATTTTTGATCCGTGGGAAATTCAGCCAACTACTGTTGCCACTGACTTAGTGGATTTAGAAAACAAGCTCGAAGAGAACAATTAAACCGCATTTTTACTTTTATGTCCCTCTTTAGAGCTTTAGGTTTAACCTAGTTATAAAGGGGGGTTGTTATAATACGTTATCTGTTAGCTCCTTTTTCCCCTTCTCCCCATCTCTCAACTCTTATCCTTCAACCAGCGTACTTACTTTACTAACTGTAATTATTTAGCACGCGCCTTTGCACCTTCCCATAGCTCATTTTACATACTCTTTTAGTTTTAAATGTAATTCCTTATAACTAATCAATCACTTATAAATGCAAAAATAAAGCTATATCTAACCCTTAATCATTATTGTAAATGCAAATTGTTACCATTAAGATCCTCAACCCCAATATAAGTACAACCAAGGAGCGAATATGTCACAATTACAATCGGCGCAGCTCAGCTCAGTCGAAAGCCAAGCATTATTTGAACAAAATGGGTTACCTCCTCAATTTAATCTCGAGCAGTTTATTAACTACCAAATAGCGTCGCTGCAGGGGCTCTCGGCTGTGCAACAAGCTATGGCAAAAGCGCAAAAGCCGTTTTCTGGCGTGGCGGTTAATACGCTTGCCGCCACTGTAAATGATGTAGATTTAGCCAAACCTCTCGCTGATTTCCCTGCGGTATTAAACGAGCTTAAAAGCGTGTATTTAGATCACGCTGTGTATTTTCATCATCCGCGTTACATGGCGCATTTAAATTGCCCTGTTACGTACCCTGCGGTTGTGGCTGAGCACATCATAGGCGCAATCAACACTTCAGTAGACACCTGGGATCAAAGTGCTGGCGCGACCCTTATCGAGCAAAAATTAATTGACTGGAGCTGTGAAAAAGCAAAGCTACCGAGTACTGCCGATGGCGTTTTTACAAGTGGTGGTACGCAATCGAATTTAATGGCCATGCTAGTTGCACGAGAAGTTGCCGTGAGCCGCTATGCCCCTGATCACCAGGTAAAACTGCAAGGTTTGCCAAACGTGGCCTCGCGTTTTCGTATTTATTGCTCAGAGGTGGCGCATTTTAGTATTCAAAAGGCTGCGGCGTTATTGGGCTTAGGTTATAACGCGGTAGTCCCTGTGGCTACAAACAGCAAAATGCAAATGGATATGGACGCGCTTAACCATGCAATTGCAGATTCTAAAGCCAAGGGCGATTTACCCATAGCGGTGGTTGTTACCGCCGGTACGACTGATTTTGGCTCAATTGACCCAATTGAAGACATAGCAAAACTTGCTAAAAAAGAGCAGCTTTGGTGCCATGTAGATGGCGCATACGGCGGCGGATTATTGGTCAGTGAGCACCATCGCAGTGCCTTAAACGGTATAGAGCTCGTAGATTCAATTACTATTGATTACCATAAATCGTTTATGCAACCGGTTAGCTGCAGTGCTTTTTTATTAAGTGACAAACGCCACTTTAGCCATATTACCCTTTACGCCGACTATCTTAACCCGCTTGCTGAGGCCGGCAATGGCACGCCAAATTTAGTTGATAAAAGCTTACAAACCACACGCCGTTTTGATGCCTTAAAGCTTTGGCTAACACTGCGCACCATGGGCGAAGCGCCACTTGGCCGAGCATTTGATAAAGTAATTGGCCTTGCTCGTCAAACCCACATTGTGCTTAACGAGCACCCTGATTTTGAAGTTATAAATTACCCAGAGCTTAGCGCGCTGGTATTTCGCTTTGCGCCAGAGGAGTTAAAACATAACCCCGATTTACTCGACACTTTAAACTTGCACGTACGCCAAACATTTTTAAAAACTGGTGAAGCCATGATTGCACGCACCAAAATTAACGGCCGACACTACCTTAAATTTACGTTACTTAATGCCCAGTGCCAATTGAGCGATGTGCGCGCCGTGCTTGAACAAATTAGCACTATTGCGTGGCAAATGTATAAGGAGCAAAAATAATGAGTAGCCAACCTTATGATTTTATAGCCATTGGTCTTGGCCCGTTTAATTTATCGTTAGCATGTTTAAGCGAACCACTAGAGGGCGTTAAAAGTTTATTTTTAGAGCAGCGTAGCCAATTTGATTGGCACCCAGGCATGATGCTAGAAGGTGTTACTTTGCAAACGCCGTTTATGTCTGACTTAGTGACTCTTGCAGATCCTACTAGCCAGTACAGTTTTTTAAATTATGCCAAGCTTAATAATCGCTTATACCCATTTTATATTCGCGAGAGCTTTTTTTTACTGCGTAAAGAATACAACCTCTATTGCCAATGGGTGTGCTCGCAGCTGAGTAACGTAAGCTTTGAGCAAAGTGTAACTAAGGTTGAATTTTGCCAGCAAACTCAGTGCTATACCGTTACCTGTAATACCCCAAACGGGGAGCAAAAATACGTTACGCGCCACTTAGTGCTTGGCACCGGGCCTGCCCCATATATTCCTGATTGTGCAGTGCAAAGTAATTCTAATAACGTAATGCACAGTAGCGACTTTTGCCATCGCCTTGATGAGCTAAAATCGGCTAAGCGCGTAACGGTTGTAGGAGCAGGACAAAGTGCTGCCGAAATTTATCACACCCTATTACAACAAGCCGTGCCACACGGTTTGCAACTAGATTGGATTGCTCGCTCACCGCGTTATTTTCCGCTGGAGTACACCAAGCTCACCCTTGAGATGACCTCACCTGAGTATGTTGATTACTTTTATAATTTAAAAACCGAGCAACGAGATTGGCTTAACCAAAATCAAAAAAACTTATTTAAAGGCATTAATGGCGATTTAATTAACGACATTTTTGACACCCTTTACGCGCAAAGCCTAGATGGGCCTATTTCTACCACATTTAAAACAAACAGCAAGCTGACTAATACGCGAAAAAGTGCTGGGCGTTTAGTGACTGAGTTTTATCATCAAGAGCTAAATGAAGCCTTTGAAATAAAAACCGATTACTTAATTTGTGCCACGGGCTTTAAATACAAACGCCCCGCATTTTTAAACCCCATTGCACAGCAGCTCCCAGAAGATGAGCAAGGTCGTTATATAGTGAGCCGTGAATACGCAATAGACACTGACCAAAAACGCATATTTGTACAAAATGCAGAGCAGCACACCCACGGTTTTGTAACCCCCGATTTAGGCATGGCGTGTTATCGCAACAGTATAATTTTGCGCGAAATACTCGGTTATGCCCCGTATCAGGTTGAGCAAAAAATTGCATTTCAGTGTTTTGATTTAAGCGATGTAGAAACTCATTCACAGCAAAAGAGTAACGCCGCATGAGTTTACGTTTAGCGCTTATTTTGCTTACGGTTATTTCGGTGGTGTGCGACACCTTATTACTGCCGTTTTATCCGCAATTTTTTGCCAGCGAATTTTCTGTAAGTAACCCCACGCTTATTGGTGTGTTTGTAGCTAACTGTTGTATTACGGTTATGTTGGCATTACCGCTGTGGGCAAAGGTTGCCAAAAAATACCACGAGCTGGCGCTTTGGCTTGTAACGCAAGTGATTGCCGCATGCTTTGGTTTGCTTTGTTATTTTGCAACTAACGTTTGGGAATTTTGGTTTTATTATCAACTTATGTTGGTGCTTAAAGCCAGCTACCTGCTTATCTACCCGTTTGCACTGCGTTTAGAGCAGCAAAGTAAGCACCTTTCTATTATCGGGTTGTTTTCGGTACTTATGCACTTTGGCGCTATTGGTGGCGCGTTAGTGGGCGGGTACTTTTTTAGCTTAAACGAACCGCGTTATGCATTGTTATTAAGTGCGGCGGGCGATGTAGTACAAGTGCTGCTGTGCGCCTATTTAATGCTGAGCTTAAAGCTAGGTATTTACCAGCAAGCGATTGAAAGCGAAAAACCACGTACACGCATACCTTATTTTATATGGCAATTTTGTTTTATAAGCGTAGTTGTTTACTTTAGCGCGTTTTTAATTAGGCCATTTTTTACGACCCATTGGCAGGGTATGAGCGCGCAAAGCAGTGCGTTTGTAAGTGCGCTTGTGTACGCCATTCCTGCTTTTTCAGCCCTACTAATGCTGTTGTTTAACCACTTTAGGCAGCGCTTACCTGTTCCTACGCTTAGCCGCACAAGCACATTATTGTGCGCGCTTATTTTGGGCGCTATTGGGCTTTATTTACAGGCGCAAGAGTCGGTGTGGTTAGTTGTGAGCTCGCGCATTCTATACGGTATAGCGCTGTTTCAAGTAATGGTTTTATTAGAGGTTATGTTATTTGCTAAAAGTGAGCCTGCTCACTACGGCAGTGATTTTGCCAAAGTGCATGTTGCGCAAAATATTGGCGTTATTTTAGCGTCGTTATTGGTGGGTATGAGTGTGGAATATTTTAATACTACCGTGCCCTTTTACTTTGCTGCCATTGGCTTTGCAAGCCTTGGCGCTATTTTGCTATGGCGGGTTAAATTTGTTGGCCGCACTGCACACACAGCCACTTAATAATTAAAAGATTTAGGAGTTTTTATGTATTTTTCATCTTTTGTAACTACGTTACAACACACTGGCAATGTGACTATGCGGTTACTTCAGCAAAGCGACATGCCTATTATTTGTCAGTGGCTTACACTGCCTTATGCGCATTTTTGGGGTATGAGTAAACACACACCCGAGCAAATGTGCAGCGCCTACCAAGATATAATAAACAACCCGCATCATCATGCCTATGTTATTGAGCAAAATAATGAGATACTTGCCCTTGTTGAGCTTTACAGCCCAAAGCACGACAAACTACTCGCAGCTGCCTATGAGGTAATGCCAAACGATACCGGCATGCACATTTTACTTGCTCCAAATACAAAGCCAAAACGCCATTTTAGCTTTGAAATAATGCAGTGCGTATTGCACAGTATTTTTACCCATAACGATAATGCGCGGGTAGTAGTAGAGCCCGATATTGCCAATAGTAAAATTCATACCTTAAATAAGCGTTTAGGCTTTGTGCATACTAAGCAAATAACCCTTGGTGATAAAAACGCCTACCTTGGGTTTTGTAATAAAGCCGCGTTTGAAACGCATGTATATTTACATCATAAAACCCAAGCGCACATAAGTTCTGACTATGTAAAGTTTGATCACTGGCAGTGGGCAAACAGGCACTTACAATGTAAAGCCATTAGCGAGCTGGTACACGAGCGCTTATTGGTTGCAGAGCAAACCCCGCAAGGTTTTAAAGTCAATATTGAAGGGGGTTACTTTTTATTTAATGGCCGTGCTATGGCGCTTAACCACATAGATATAGACGAGCCAAGCTTATGTTTTTATAACCTTAACAACGAGCAAGTAGCGCTTGATGTACTGCACTTTTTTAGTGTGCAAGGCCCTGCGCTGGGTTTAACTGGCGAGCGTTTAGCCACCTACCTTGAAGAGCTTAACGCCACACTTGCCAGTGCCTGTTATAAACGCGAAAACAACACGCTTAGCGCAGCCGAACTTGCGAAATTAGGGCTGCAACAAATAGAGGCTGCAATGAGCGAAGGCCACCCTGCATTTGTGGCTAATAACGGCCGAATTGGTTTTAGCAAAAACGACTTTTTACGCTATGCGCCAGAAGTAGGCAAACCATTTAAAGTACTCTGGTTAGCGGCGCACAAAACAGTATGTGATTTTGCTTATAGTGAATACTTTAGTGACTACCCAAGCCACATTAGTGGCGAGCTTGATTTAACCACCCGTGATGCGTTTAACAAAGCGCTAAAAGCGCAAAACCTAAACCCTGGCGACTACCTATTTATGCCGGCCCATCCGTGGCAGTACCAACATAAATTAAGTGTGGTATTTGCCAACGAGTTTGCCAATAACCGCTTAGTGTATTTAGGTGAAGGCGACGATTTATATCAAGCGCAGCAATCTATTCGTACGTTATATAACTGCTCGCACCCGCATAAACCGTATTTAAAAGTAGCGCTATCTATTTTAAATATGGGCTTTATGCGTGGGCTTTCGCGCGCTTATATGGCGGTTACTCCGGCCATAAATGATTGGGTGTTTAATAAAGTAAACCACGACCCAACACTTAGCGCGTGTAACTTTACAGCACTTAGAGAGTACGCCACGTTAGGGTATGCGCATCACACTTTTGAGCAAAGTGCACTCGGTGATACGCCGTATCGTAAAATGTTTGCGTGTTTATGGCGCGAAAACCCAAACCATAACTTACAAAATAATGAGCAGCTCACCACCATGGCCGCATTGCTGCACCTAGATAACAACGGTAAAAGTATGGCAGGTGCATTAATAGATCAAAGCGGTTTAAGCACACACGCTTGGCTGCAAAGCTATTTTAACGCCTACCTCATTCCTTTAGTGCATTGTTTTTATGCCCATAAATTAGTGTTTATGCCCCACGGCGAAAACCTCATTTTAAAGCTTAAAAATTCAGTACCTGTGGGCGCTTACATGAAAGACATAGGCGAAGAAGTCGCGCTGCTTAATAGCACTGAGTCTTTACCTGAGGAAGTGTCGCGGATTCATATTGCTATGCCTAAAGAGCTTGAATTACTAAGTATATTTACCGATGTATTTGACTGCTTTTTTAGATACCTAGTCGCTATTTTAGTAAGAGAGGCGCGCATTACCGAGCACGATTTTTGGCAAGGCGTTGCGCAAAGTGTAAACGCGTATCAACAAGCCAACCCTACCTTAAATGAGCGCTTTAAAGAGTATGACTTTTTTAGTGATGAATTTGCACATTCTTGCTTAAACCGCTTACAGCTTGGCAATAATAAGCAAATGGTTGATTTAACCGACCCCGCAGGCAGCTTACAGTTTGCAGGAAATTTAGATAACCCGGTATCGGCAAAGCTGTATGGCTAAGCCTAATACCCTTTCGCACTTTTTATTTTGCCCAAATGAGCCGGTTGCTGCGGCTCATCCAAGCTTAGATTTAGTGCGCAAATTAGCGGTTCATTGCAAGGCGCATTACCCCCATGCGCCTACGCAATTTATTAGCCGGCATTTATATTTGCAGCTTTGTTGGCAAGCTATTTATGCCTATTGTTATTGGCATACGTGCAAACACAATGCGCACAATCCAATGCAGTTACAGTTAAAAATGAGCGGCGCGTATAGCCGAGGGTTTACCCTTACAGGCGCGCCTTTATTAAGTAAAGCTGAGCAAAATAATGCACTAATTGAATTTGTAAGCTGTGTAGGTAAGTGGATAAATAACGATTATGCGCTGGGTAAAAAAGAGCAAGGCCGGTTGTTAATCGACACGCTTAACAGCGCATTTGAGCGCGCTCATAGCTTAAATTTAGCCAGTGCTGGGCACATTACACATTGCCATCAACAGCTACATAACTTAATCAGTAATCACTTTAATTTAAACACCTCATTTAAATTAACGCCTAAGCGCTTAACGTGCTGTCGTTATTATTTAGCAGGTTATAACAAATGCCAAACCTGCCCAAAAAAGGATATTAAAACCAATGAACACACGTCTTAAAACGATTGACCTTGCCCGAGGTGCGAGCGTTTTTATTATGATTTTAGTCCACACTTTATGGATGTACTCGAGCACAGAGCTTCAAAGTGAAAGCCTATTTGGCGCTGTTATTCATATACTTGGCAAAGGCACAGCCTCGTTTTTGGTGGCAATGGGGCTATCTATGGCCCTTTCGCGTAGGCAAACGCCCATGTTATTAATTAAGCGCGGCATACAGCTTTTACTACTTGCCTATTTAATGAATGCGGCAAAGTTTTGGCTACCCATTGAGGTATTTAATACCATGCCCGAGGCATTTATAAATGCCTATGGCTGGCAAAGTCCGCTCAGTGCGGGGCAATTACAATTTATGGTACTCACAGGTGATATTTTACAACTTGCCGGAGTAAGCTTATTGCTGTTTGGGACACTTAATATTGCCCGTTGGAAAACCGCATGGATTGCATGCTTAGCCATTGCTATTGCACTTATAAGCCAGTTTGTAAGGGGGCAGCAGTTTGCGCTTTCGCCGTATATTAGCGATTTGTTTTTTGCTAATAACTACCAGGTTTATTTTCCGGTGTTTCCGTGGATAAGCGCTATATTAACCGGCTACGTGCTTGGGCGTTTATACATAAATAGTCAGCATAATGCTGCGTACTTATATAGTGTATGTGCAAAGTTAGGTGCTGCATTATTAATTATTGGTACAGCGTGGCTTATTACTGACTTTAAGGGACAGTTTGGTAATTTTTTCCATTTAAATGGCGGCGGTATTATTTATTTAATCGGTTTAAATTTATTTGGTTTAGCGGTAATAGAGTATGTATTTGCTAATAAATTTAACGGCCCTATTACACGGGCTCTTTTGTATGCGAGCAAACATGTAACGGCCCTTTACATTATTCAATGGGTGCTAATTTGCTGGCTTATGGGCGTGTTTGGTTATCATACACAGTCACTATGGCCAACACTGTGCTTAATGGTGCTTATGAGTTTACTCACTTTTTCAGTGCACAAAGTGTATTTGCAAAGTAAATTAATAATCACAGATATAGTCCAAAAAAATAAACGTACAGCTTAGGTTGTAAAGGAGCTTTACGAATGCAATAAAAGCGCCCTAGTTCGCTTTTATTGCTTCAATTACTGTATTCATACGCTTTGCCATTGGCCTATTGCGATGATGACACACATAAATATTTTCACTGATTGGGTTAGCTAAATGGTGCGTTTTAATAAGCGCAGGTTTATTAAATGCGCTAACGGCGTGCGCAGGTAAAACCGTAAAACCCAGTCCTAAACTTACTGGCTCCAGTATCAAACTTATTTGGTTAGAAAAGCCCGTGCGCTTAAATTGATCAACATGTTCAAACTCATTGTAGTTTTCGCTAAGTAATAGCTGAGCGTGGTGTTTTGCATCGGGGTGGCCAATAAAGCCAAGCTCACACAAAGCCTCCCATGTTGGGTTTTTAATATGTGCAGGGGTTACTAATAATAAAGATTCTTTACCTATTTTGTGACTGGTAACTTCGCTAAGCGTGGGGGCTTGGGTTAAAAAGCCTATGTCGGCACTGTGGTTTGCCACAGCTTGCTCTACACTTGTATTGGGTGCAAACCTATAATCAATATTAAGCTCGGTATGCTTTTCTTGTAGTGCTAACAACTGGCTATAAAATTGCAGCCCACAACTACCTGGCGATTGTATTTTTACTAGGCCACTGTATGGCGAGTCATCTTTTAATTGTTGTTCTAAAAATTGCCATTCTTTTAATAACAAGCTGCCTTGCTGATACAAATTTTGCCCATGTACAGTAAGGGTAAATTGTTTGCCGTGACGCTCTAATAGCGCGCAGTTTACTTGTTGTTCTAGCTTTTTAATATGCTGGCTCACGCCAGATTGGGTCATAAAAAGGCGCTCGGCGGTTTGGGTAAAGTGATTTACCTCAACCAACGTACAAAACGTGTTTAACCATGTCGGGTTTATCATTACAAAACATACTCAAAATGATGATTAATGATAATTTTACTTAATGAAGGCTAATTCGTAAACTAACTCCATCAACTAATCACAGTTAAAGAGGACATATTATGAGTCATACATATCCGCGTAGTTTTTCGCACATTGGTATTTCTGTACCGGATGTTGAAAAAGCCGTCGAGTTTTACACTAAGGTGATGGGCTGGTACACCATAATGGAGCCTACCGTGATCACTGAAGATAACAGCCCAATTGGCGAAATGTGTACCGATGTATTTGGTCCAAATTGGGAAAAATTTAAAATAGCGCACCTTTCAACAGGCGACCGTATTGGTGTAGAAATTTTTGAATTTAAAGACCAAGAAAACCCTAAAGACAACTTTGAATACTGGAAAACCGGTATCTTTCATTTTTGTGTACAAGACCCAGATGTTGAAGGCTTAGCGGACCGCATTGTTGCTGCAGGTGGTAAAAAACGTATGCCAGAGCCACGTTACTACTACCCTGGCGAAAAGCCGTACCGCATGATCTACATGGAAGACCCGTTTGGTAACATCCTTGAGATTTACAGCCACAGCTACGAGCTTATTTACAGCGCAGGCGCTTACTAAACTTAACTAGTTTAAAAAAGTTTAGCTAAAAACAAAGACCGCAGTATTTATTACTGCGGCCTTTTTGTTTAGTACGTGGTGCCACTTTTAAAGGGGACTAACTTTTAGCACTAAGTGAGCTATGCAGGGCATTTTTATAGGCCTCATACGCGGGTATAGCTGAGGTAATAATAGCGGCAACAGTAATCACGGTTATTACTTTTAGCGTTTCTAGGTTAAGCATGTTTGCATTTAAAAATAAGCCGTACGTGGCGCCTAGCCAATCCCCTAAAAGCCATAAAGTTAAACTGAGTAAAGCCGTTGCGGCCGCACTTGAAATTAATACCAAAATTAACGCCTCTACCAGTACTAAGCTAAAAATAACGCTTGGCCCTGCGCCCAGTACACGTAGCACGGCAATTTCGTTTTTACGCTGCGCCATTGAGGCAAGTAACATGGTTGATAAGCCAAATAACGACGATACCAATACCAAAATACCAATAACGCGTAATAGGTTTTCAACGGTTGCCATCATTTGCCAAAGCTCGGTCATGGCAACACCGGGTAACACGGCCATTAACCTATCAGCTTTATAGTTGTTTATATCGCGCTGTAATTTAAAGGTTGAAAACTTAGACTTTAAACCCAGCATTACTGCGGTAATGCTCTTAGGTGTGGTGTTTACTGAGTCTACATTATTAAGTAACTTAGCTTGTTTTGCCGGTGATAAATGTATGGCCTCAATGGCGTTTAAGCTTACATGTATTGTTTTATCAACGGGTGTGCCAGTGGGGTTAAGTATGCCTTTTATAATAAAAGGGGTGTTGTCGTGATGGGTAAAGCTTGTGTTACCAATGCCATGGGCAATCACTACGCTTTGGCCAATTTTATAATTCAGTTTTTTGGCTACATCGGCCCCTATTACCGCTTCAAATAATGTATTAAAAGGCTGGCCGCTATTAAAAGTAAGTGGTTGCTTAGTGCCGTATTTAAAGTGCTCAAAGTAGCTGTTATTGGTGCCCATTACTCTAAAACCGCGGTGCGAGTCGCCAAGCGAAATAGGTATAGCCCATTTGACTAATGAACTGCTCTTTAGGGTTTCATAGCTTTTATAATTAATATTACTGGTGGGGCTACCCATTCTAAATACTGAGTAAAGCAACAGGTTTAACTGCCCGCTAGGTGCGCCTACTATCATATCTACATCTGAAATGGTTCTGTTAAAGCTCTCTTTGGCTTGCTGGCGAATATACTCAACACTTAACAGTACGCTAATACTTATAAGTAATGATAAAAACGTAAGTATGACCGATTTGCGCCTACTGGCTAAGCTGCTCCACGCTAACGATACTAGCATTTTTTGCTCCCCTCTTTTAAAAGCGAAGTTACATCAACACTTAGCTTAAAAAATTGTTGTAAGTGCATATCGTGACTTACAAATACAAGCGTTATGCTGTGCTGCTTACATAAATCAATGAGTAAGGTCATAAATGCATCGCGCGATGCGGCGTCTAATGCTGAGGTGGGTTCGTCAACTAGTAGCAGTTTAGGTTTATTTATTAAAGCGCGGGCAATGGCCACACGTTGCTGTTGGCCCACACTTAGTGTATTTGCTGCTTTGTGCAAAATAGTAGTTGGTAACTTAAGCGCTAAAAGCAGTGCGCTCGCCTCTTGCTCTATTTGCGTATTGCCCGTTTTTGCAAAGTAATTAGCCAGCTGAATATTTTTTAAAACACTTAAATACGGTATTAAATTAAACTGCTGAAACACCACGCCAATGTTCTGGGCTCTAAATTTATCGCGCTTTTTTAACGAAAGCGTTGAAAATGCTTGATCAAGCAAGGTTATATCGCCACTTTGTGGTGTTAGCACCCCTGCTAATAAATTAAGTAATGTGGTTTTACCTGAGCCAGACTCGCCGTGTAAAAACACCTGTTCCCCCTGCTTTACTTGCCAAGTAGGAATATAAAACGAGGTTTTATCGGCTTTGTGGTACTTATAGTTAAGTTGATTAATATGTATGGCAAAGGGAGCTGAGGCCGAAGAGAATGTATTTGGCAAAGATGAGACTCCTATGGTTTGATAATGAATGATATGTTATAACGTTTTTCCTGAGCCCATAAGCCAATTGAGATGAAAATATGTCAAAAAATGTAACTAAAATGGTTGCTTGGTTTGTTAGAGCCTTGGCCAGTTTAGTAATTACCTGTGAGTCAGTGGCTAAAAGTTCAAGCTACGAACAAATAGAGTGGATTCAGTTAATGCCTAAAGACGATTTAGACGCACTGCTTAATCCGCCAGAGTATTTAACCGAAATTGAAGATGGCTCAGAGCAAGACACACTCGATAGCCTAGACGCTAAGCCGTTCGAAAACGAGCAAGATAAACGCTATCAGCAAGCATTAAGCTCCGCACGAGTAATTGAGAGCTATAATAATAAAAAGATTCGTGTGCCTGGTTTTATCGTGCCGCTTGAATCTGAAGAAGGTAAGCGCATTAGTGAGTTTTTTGTAGTGCCTTACTTTGGGGCGTGTTTGCATATGCCGCCACCGCCGCCAAACCAAATAATTTATGTTAAATTTGAACAAGGCGTTGAGCTGCAAAGCCTATACGACGCATTCTGGTTTGAAGGAAAAATAACAATAAATACCGTAGAAAACGAATTAGGTACATCGGCTTACGAGCTTAAGTTAGACCGAGTGTTACCGTACGAGGAATAATATGAATAAAAAATACCTGCTCTGCTCATTAGTATTAGCAAGTGCATCTGCTGGCGTTAATGCGTGCGAGTTTCACTCTGGGGTTGGCTTAAATCAGTTTCATCCTTTTGCTCGTCAAAGCTTTCAGACGCCTATATTTGAGCGCTTTTCTGTAAAGCACGCTAAACAAGCGCAAGTAAATGTTGGCGATACAAGCACAGCTAACTTTAGCTACTTAGTACCTAAACGTTACAGCGCGGTAAGTGTTAAATTTGTAGCGCCACAAGGTATTAAACTTACCGGCGAGCCTTCAATATTATTAGAGCGCACACGCGGAATACACAGCTTAAAATACGTTGCTAATAAACCCGGTAAATCAGAAATTTTGGTGCAAATAAGCGGCCTTTTAAATGCAAAGCCTTTTACGCTAGAGCAAAAAATAGAAGTAACAGCGAGTTAAAATAGGTAACGATAAATTGGGCTATTGATGTGGCTTATATGTTAAATATGTATTTTTTGATATTAAAAAAATGCTTAACGCTATTTATAAAAAGCGTTAAGCATTGGTTTTAGCGCCTATATTTACGTGAATTATAGAGCACTGATGTAATTAACTTACTTTGGTTGGGGTTGGTATTTTAAAAGTAGTTAATTATTCCTTTAAGTAACTTAAGCAGATATCTACTTCTCCAGCAGAGCCTATTATAACGGGGACTCTTTGGTGGATATCATATGGGGTTACATCTAGAATACGTTCATTTTCTGTATATGCTTTGCCTTTAGCATTTTCTACCAAAAATGCGATAGGGTTGGCTTCATACAGTAGTCTTAACTTGGCTGGCTTGTGTGGATTCGAAATGTCGGATGGGTAGCAAAAAATACCCCCTCTATACAAAATTCTATGCATATCACCAACCATAGAGCCATTCCATCGCATATTAAAACGTTTAGCTCTTTTATCATTTTCTCCAGCGATTAAATGCTCAACATATTTTTTAAATTGGGTAGGCCATTTGCAATAGTTTGCAATATTAATTGAAAACTCATTAGTATCGTGTGTAATAGTAACGTCTTTATTTGACATAAAATAATCACCACGAGTGCGATCTAACGTAAAAATCTTTGTTGGACCGCCAACAGAAATCACCAGTAAAGTTGAAGCACCATATAAAACATAACCGGCACAAAGCTGTTGCGAGCCTTTTTGCGAAAACTGTTTTTTACTATTTGAAGGCTCTTTTTTTAGGGCCGCATAAATAGTAAAAATAGTCCCAATTTGCCCATTGATATCTATATTCGATGAGCCATCGAGTGGATCAAATGCTACAACGTAGTTTCCATTTTCATTGCCGGCAACAACAAAATCTTCTTCTTCTGATGCAAGAGTTTTAACCGTTTTATTTTTAAGAAGTGCAACCTTTAAAATATCATTACTAATAACGTCTAATTTTTTTTGGGTTTCACCTTGAATATTTTGCTCGGTTGTAACGCCTAATACTCCAGCTAATTCACCTTGCCCAACTTTTGAAGCTATATGCGTACATGCGTTTAATAAGGTTGTAATTAATGAGCATAAAGCTGGGTTTGTGTCTTGGCTTTCTAAATAATTATTAATAGTTTGCATAGGGCTCTCAATATTTATTTATACAATTTAATGTTTCAAAAAATTTATAAAGATTGGTCGCCATAGAGCTTTCAGACTGCCTTATCCATACTCGTGGATCATAATATTGCTTATTTGGTAAATCTTCGCCTTCAGGGTTACCAATTTGACTTTGTAGATAAGCTTCTTTACTTTTTGAATATTCTAATACACCTTTCCAACTAGCCCATTGCATATCAGTATCAATATTCATTTTTATAACACCATAGCTAATTGCTTCTTCTATATCGGAGCTGTTAGAGCCTGAGCCACCATGAAAAACAAAAGATAAAGGCTTAGCTAAAAGGTGATATTTTTCTTCCACAAATAGTTGTGAGTTTTTTAAAATTTTAGGAGTTAACTTAACATTCCCCGGTTTATACACGCCATGAACATTGCCAAACGACGCTGCTATGGTAAAGTTTTCACTTACTTTATTAAGGTTTTCATACGCATAAGCAACATCTTCAGGTTGTGTATATAATAATGAACTATCAATGTTAGTGTTATCTACGCCATCTTCTTCACCACCAGTACAACCAAGCTCGATTTCTAAGCCCATATTTATTTGTTTCATTCTTTGTAAATAGGATGCACATATAGCGATATTTTCTTTAAGAGGCTCTTGTGATAAATCAATCATATGAGAGCTAAATAATGGAACACCAAAGTTTTTAAAGTGTTCTTCGCCAGCGGCTAATAAGCCATCAATCCATGGTAATAATTCTTTTGAAGCATGATCAGTATGTAAGATAACAGGTATATCATAGTGTTCTGCTGCTTCATGTACATATTTAGCAGCTGCAACGGCCCCTGCAATTGCAGCTTCATGTCCACTCAAAGGGCTACCTTTACCTATGAAAAAAGAAGCGCCGCTGTATGATAGTTGTATAATGACAGGAGATTTTGCATGAGTGGCGGCTTCCAGCACAGCGTTTATTGAGCTAGTGCCAATTACATTTACCGCAGGATAGGCAAACTGGTTTTTTTTAGCAAAATCATAAAGCTTTGTTACATCTTCGCCTGTTTTAACACCACAAGAAATAATTTTTGATAACATTTTAATTCTCCACAAACGAGTAAGTACATTTCCCTAAAGGCGATGTATTACTCCCTTTAAATTTTTTTAGGGTATTTTTTATTTAATTCGCTTATTGCCTCAGGCGTTAATGGTTGCGTTTCCATATTTTTAAGCATCAAGTAAAGTTTGGCGGTTTCTTCTAACTCTTCCGTTGCGTATACAGCATCTTTGAGAGAGGTCCCTGCAACTACAGGCCCATGGTTAGCTAGCAAAAGTGCATGTGATTTACTCGCTTTTTCTTTAACGGCTTGCGCTAAATTAATATCGCCAGGAGCAAAGTATGGAATTAAAGGCAAAATACCAATACGCATAACATAGTAAGCAGTAAGAGGTGGGAGCACATTTTCAGTGCAGCCATGTTGCATACAACTTACCGCAGATGAATGCGAACAATGAAGGTGCACAACCGCTTTTGCCTTTGAGCGTTGTTCATACATGGCCATATGCAAAAAAGATTCTTTTGTAGGTTCATGCCCTGAAAGTAAATTTCCTTGTGCATCTAAAACTGATAGCTCACTAGGTTTTAAATCAGCCATTGATGACCCTGTTGGTGTCATAATAAAACCAGTTTCGGTTTTAACGCTTATGTTTCCGCTTGACCCAAAAGAGTAGCCACGATGATAAAGAGAGCTTGCCATCTCGATAATTTGATCTTTAATTTTAGAGTTATTCAACTTTCTACCTTAAAAAATAGTTTTAAGCTTATGTATTTAGTGGTTATTTATCCCAAGAATAAATAACCACATTAATAGTAAACACTCATGTTAATGGGATTGTTTATTTGTAATCATGCGTGCTTTACATAACTGCAAGTTTGTTTAAAACACATACTGCAAACGAGCTACAAAGGCTTGCCCATCATCCTCCGAACCAGTTAAAGCAACCTGGCTCGGACCAGAAACATCACCAAATACATAGTTGTAAGACATACGAACACTTTCATTTATATAATGGTTTGCACCAATGGTAATAACTTCTGCTTTAGTACCTGAAGTATCAGTCGTCATATCAAAAGTGCTCAAACGAGCAAATATTTCCCATTGATTATTTAAGTTTGTTGGTTTGTCCCATTTAGCGCTGCCTTTACTATATTTTCTTGAATTATCACTAAGAAAGTAGCCTAACTGGGCATAGCCACCCTCAAATGTTTCATCAGGGCCTTGATTAGCAGATACATCGATTTGACCATATTCAGCACTTAGGTGTACTCGACCAACTTGATAACCAAACTCACCAACAAGCAACATTGCGCTACTAGCATCTATTTGTTGTGCACCAACTTGACTTGAAAAGTTAGCTAAACGATTTTGATCTTTACGAACTTCGCCGGTTTGCCTGATTGAAAAATCATTAGATCCCCAGTTTCGATGGCTAGCAGATAAACCTAAATGTAAGACTTCATTATTATCTGTGTTGGAGTAAGTTAATCGGCCTGTTGTTGCAAGTTGTAGAGAGCCATCAGCTTCATTACCATCAGCTAATTCTTGATCTTTAGTTAAACTAACGGAGTAACGCAGACCATTTTGCATAGCATGACTGTATTGAACACCATAGTTAAAGCCTACTTGAAAGGTATCTGGGATCATGGCTCGTTCGATTGATGTTACCCATTTACTCGACGTCATGCCTTGCAATGAAATGTCTTCTTTTAGTTTTCCGGCATTGAGCTTTTTATCTTTACCAAAGCCTTTATATGTAACTGTTGCACCATGTAAAACAGTTTCGCCATCATCGTAATCTAGAATTACTTTATACGAAAAATCCCCGTGACTACTTGCAAAATAAACTCGCCCTCTGCGCACATAAATATCGGTTCCTGTGCCATTCCCTGGATTATAAGCGCCATCGTAAGCTGCAAAATCTAAATGTAAACGTCCTCCCAATTTAACCGTTGTAGCTTTTTCAAGCTTATCTATACGACTTTCAAGTGATTCGAAGTCTTCTGCTAATACCGTAAATGACATGCTAGTAGCAAAACTTAAGCTTATTAATGTTGTTAGTGTGTTTATTTTGTACATTACTTTCCCCAGTTTATTTATATGAATATTATTGTGTGTTTTTATGTGTGATTAATTGTTGTGCTTTTATAAAAAAATCAATGTCTCCAAAATTTCCTGACTTTAAAGCCAAAAAAATTGAAGTGTTTAAAGCTTTTACCCATGGAACACCGGGTACTATTTGTGCACCTATTTCTAATGCTTCTACATCGAGAGCTTTAGTTACTGAGCCCGATGTTTCTCCCCCTGCCACCACAAAGTTCTTAACGCCTGCGTATTGAAGTTTTTTACACACTTTGGCAAATAAGGCTTCTACAGCAGCGCTGCTTTTCTCTTCGCCATATTTATTTTGAGTGATTTTTAATTGCTCTTTAGGCGCGGTTGCATATACAAGAGGTGCTAAATCTGTGTTTTGGTGATTGAGTACCCATTGGCAAATTTCATCATCGTAAGCTGAGTTGTTAATGCACTCTCCTACATCCACTTGAAAGTGAGGGGCAAGATTTAAGTACATGTTCACTTGTGCATTTGTCATTTGTGAGCATGAACCTGATATAACAACACTTGGTGCAGCTAAAGGCGTTATACTTTTAAGTTGAGTTTTTCTTAATGATTTATTTTTAAAAGACTGTGCAATTCCGGCTGCTAAACCAGAACCACCGGTAACCAAAGGCAGCTCGAAGGACGCTTGTGCAATTATATTAAGGTGCTGATCAGTAAAGGCATCAACAACAATATAGTTAGATCCTTTGTCAAAAAGTGTATCCATGGTTTTTTTCAAATGTTCGGAACCTTTTTCCACATCGTTATAAAACACACTAGTGGCAAGGCCTTTACTTTGATTATTCATTAATAGTTCGACTTTAGACTCAAGCATTGGAGTGACAGGGTGGTCTTTCATACCCGATTCGTTTAGTCGTTGATGATTGACAAAAAGGTGCCCATTGATCACGCAGCGCCCGTTAACAGGTAGTGCGGGGCATACAATTGTATGTTTACAATTTAATGCTTCCAGTAATGCATCAGTTACTGGCCCAATATTACCTTGTGAGGTGCTGTCAAATGTTGAACAGTACTTAAAGTAAAATTTGCTACAGCCTTGAGCCTTTAACCATTCCAAAGCTTCTAAAGAGTCACTAATAGCTTCATTCACCAAACACGATCGTGATTTAAGACTGATGACTATTGCATCAGTGCTAGCCGCAGTATTAATTGTTTTTTTGGGTGTTCCGCTATATTGAATAGCACTTAAACCGTTAACAACTAAAAAGCTTGCTATATCTGTTGCACCTGTAAAGTCATCGGCAATAACGCCAATACGCATGTTATTCTCCTAAAAAAAGGACAGTTGAACCCATTGGGTACAAAAATGTACCCAAAAATAAAGTGTATTAATTAGTGCTAAAAGATTTAGCTAATTGATTTTGCTTTGATTCGTTTGTAAGAACGTAAAGCAATAGAGAGGGCCATTGAGATCCCAATGACTGAAATAAGCCCCAGAGAAATAGGACGTTCAATAAAGATACTTAAACTACCTTCACTGATTATTAATGACTGTAAAAATGTACTTTCAGCCATTGCTCCTAATACTAGTGCTAATACTGTTGCTGCAGGGCTATAACCATAGAGTTTCATAGCAAAACCTAAAACGCCCATAACTATTAGCATCGCAACTTCAATAATACTGTTATTCAATGCATAAGAGCCGACCACACATAAAATTACAATAACGGGAACAACCATGCGATATGGAACATCTAAAAATTTAACAAACACTGGTATTGCTACAATACTCAAGATCACAAGTACTATATTACCAAGGTACATGCTTGCAATAAGGCCCCAAACTAACTCAGGATTATTATCAATTAATGTTGGTCCTGGTTGTAAACCCCACATCATAAGTGCACCTAGTAAAACCGCTGTTGCACCAGAGCCAGGAATACCTAAAGAAATAAGAGGAACCATAGCCCCTGCAGATGCTGCATTATTAGCAGCTTCTGGAGCAACTAACCCACGCATTTCGCCTTTCCCAAAGTCTTCTGAATTTTTTGCTACTTTCTTTTCCACTGAATAAGCTAAAATAGATCCGATTGTGGCTCCAGAGCCAGGTAATACACCTGCAATAAAGCCAATAATAGCGCCTCTAAAAAAAGTAAATTTAGATTCAACATAGTCTTTCATTGTCGGCCAAAAGTCTTTTGACATAAATGAAAATTGAATATGCTCGGCTGGTTTTTTGTGCTGCCCGGTGTAAATGCAATACAACAGCTCACCAATACCAAATAAACCAATAGCTACAGGTACAAAGTAAATACCCCCAATTAGTTCAGGAGAGCCAAAAGTGTAGCGTTGAGAACCGCTCACAGCATCTACACCAACCATGGCAATAGCAAATCCTATTAGAGCAGAAATAACCCCATTTAAACGGTTATCTCCCATCATTGTTGTTAACAAAAGTAGGCCTAGCATGATAACTAAAAAGTACTCTGAAGGACCAAATGCTGACGCTACGCCAGCTAGTACTGGCGCAAAACCGCAAATTAAAATTACCCCGATAGTACCGCCAATAAACGATGCAATAGCTTGCATTACCAGTGCAGGACCGGCGCGACCTTTTTGCGCTAGCGGATAACCATCTAAGGTGGAAGCTACCGTAGCAGACTCGCCTGGAGTATTTATTAATATTGAGGTAATTGTTCCTCCATACATAGAGCCATAATAAATTCCCGAAAGCATAATTATTGCTGTAGTGGGATCTAAGCCAAAGGTCATAGGAATTAATATCGCAATACCAGCTGCAGGACCAAAGCCAGGAAATAGCCCAACAATCATCCCTACAAACGCTCCTAACAATAAAAACATTAAGTTAGTACTGGTAAAGGCAACCGAGAGTCCAAACTCTAAATTTGTAAAAACATCACTAAAAAACATTATAAATTACCTTCACTCATAGAAATAAGACAGTAAACCATTGGGTAAACCTGTCTGTAACCACACATCAAATAACAAATAAACTAACGCCGGAAAAACAATAGAATAAATAATGTTCTTCTTTATTTGATTTGGATTAAAGAACCATAGGTAACCAAATACAAATGCCACCATTGAGATAATTGCCCCAGCACTATTAAGAATCAGAATAAATACTGCTATTAGAGCTGCAAGAATTAACGTATCGAGAGGATAAAAAATTTCATTATTACTTGTTTTTTTATCCACAACATCTTGATTCAGTTTTCTTTTTTCTAAGTACTGAATCAGGTCGTTCTTTGTGTTAATGCCTGTAGCTATAATTAATGCAATGCCTATAATTAATGGAAAGTACCCAGGACCAGGTCTTTCGTTGATCCCATGAAGGTCAAGCGTCAAGTATCCATATATAGTAAAACCAAGAGAGCCTATAAAAAGACCTATGGAAAATAAATGTTGCATATTCAAACCTTAAATTAAGAGTGGTGAGTTATCACCACTATCATTTATTTCTGTTTAGCTTTACTTAACAGCGCCAATTTCTTTAAGAACTCGTTCAAAATCAGCACTTGTATGGGCTAAATTAGCGGAAAACTCTTCACCCCACATGGTGTTACCAGATAAGCTGTTAGTTTTTAAATAAGATTTCCATTCTTTAGTTGCTATAACTTTTTTTAGTGCTGCAATCCACCATTGTTGAACTTCTTTACTAATTCCTGCTGGCATTACAATGCCTCGAGGTAATGAAAAGGCAAAATCGTAGCCTTGCTCTTTAAAAGTTGGCACATCTTTATATACAGTGCTGCGCTGAGCTTCTGAATAGGCCAACGCACGAAACTTACCTGCTGCTATTTGTCCGGATACCTCTGACGGGTTGGCCACAATAGCGTCCACACTATTAGAAGTTAATGATGTAACCATGCCACCACCCGATTGAGACGGGACGTAGTCGAAATTAAAACCAGCTACTTGTGAAAATAAAGAGGCTGTAACACGTTCAGGTCCGGCAGCACCTGTACCGCCAATTGTTACTCGGTTATTTTTAGCATGTTCAACAAAGTCTTTAGCTGTTTTAAATTTAGAGTCTGCACGTACAACAATAAACATTGCATCTTGGGCTAATAAGCCAATTGGCGTAAAGTCACGGTATGTCCAGCCGGTATTTGAGATTAATGGCGTGCCTAAAAAGTTACCGCTTGTAGAGGTCATGTTGTATTCGCTGCCTTTCTTTTTAGCAACAAAATTAAAACCTACAGCTCCACTGCCGCCAGCTAAGTTATCAACACGAATAGTTGGCTCATAAATGTCATATTTTTTAAGAATATCTACCACCGTTCTAGACATAAGGTCATTCCCCCCTCCTGGACCAAATGCGATGGTGTAATTCATTCTTTTAGTTGGATAATCGTTGTCAGCAAAGCTCGCCGGTGCGAAAAACACTGTTGTCAGTATTGATATTGCCGTTATTTTTTTGAATATAGACATACGTTTTCCTTTTTTAATATTTGTTATAGTGAGTTATGCTTTTAATTGTGTGTGTAAATACATAACTCATGTTTTGGAACGCTGCCTTAGCAGCGTTATTTGTAATCTTTATTCTTTTTTCAATTTAGTTCGCAATCAGCATTTCAGCTACTGCTGCACTAAACGCTTTACATCCAGTGTTACCGCCTAAGTCTGCAGTACGCTTTTCAGGATTTTTTAATGTTTCATCAACGGCATCAACCATTGCTTGTGCTGCTTTAATAAGCTCTGGTTTTTGGTGTTTCTCACCCATCCAATCAATCATCATTGCAACAGATAGGATCATAGATACAGGGTTAGCTTTATCTTGGCCTTCAATATCTGGAGCCGAGCCATGCTGGGCTTGGGCGCAGCAGTGCTCATCACTTGCCATAATTGAGCCCGCTAAACCTAAACTGCCTGAAAGCTCACTCGCTAAATCACTAATAATGTCGCCATAGAAATTGGTTGCCACTAACACATCAAAGCGCTCAGGGTTGCGAACCAAATGAGCAGTAGATGCATCGACTAATAGATCGTCTAAGACAACATCTGGAAAGTCTTTTGCTACATCATTTACTGCTTCCATGAATAAGCCATCAGTCATATGAAAACTGTTTGCTTTGTGAATCGCCGTTACTTTTTTATTACGCTTCATTGCTAATTCAAAAGCTTTACGTGCAATGCGCTCACTACAATGGCGCGTGATCTTACGTGTAGATAGCGCCATATCTGGAGATGGTTTTACTTCACCCCAGCCCTGTGTCATGTTTCTATCTGGGTAGAAACCTTCAGTAGCTTCACGCATGATGACTAAATCCATACTCTTACCTTCACTCATATTTGTTTGGATGTAAGGGCGCGATCTTGCGGGTCTAACGTTTGCGTATAGATCTAAGCCAATTCTAAAACCAGCAGAAACGTTACGACCACCAAGCTCCGGTTTAGGGTAGTCAGCATGAGACTGTGTACCTAAAATGATACCATCAAAGGTTTTGGCCTTTTCTAACGTTTCTTCTCTTAGCGTAGTGCCGTGTTTTTCTAGGCTTTTAAAACCAACATCTTCAAACTCGTAAGATAAAGATAACGAGAATTTTTGATTTGCAGCTTCAAGAACTTTAAGCGCACCATCTGTAATTTCTGGACCAATACCATCACCTGGCATTACTAATATTTTCATTTTTACCTCATCTCTATTTTTAAATTTATTTACTTTTAGCGTTAACTAATATTTTTAATAACTCAACAGCACTATTTGGGCTTGTTAAAATGGGCTTGTCATTTATTTTGCATACAGACTCTAGTGCTAACGATGAAGAAAAATGGGCAAGCATTAATACTTCTTCATTAATCAGTTGCTGCGCTGTTTCAGCCATCAGATCATTATGCTTAGCAGTATCACCTTCATTAAGAGCTGCTTTAGCACCGCTTGCGCAAATGCTAGTTAAGCGAGCATCTGGATTAACTTCCTTAGCTAGTGCATAAAACTCATTTTCCATTCCTGAAACGGCAGGCATAAAAGAGGCAACCATACCTATTTGACTACTCATTTGTAATGCTTTTCGAAACATACCTTCATTAGGCTTTAAAATTGGTATAGGAAATATCTCATTTGCTTTATCAATTGCCTCACCAAATGCTGAACATGTATACAACACACCATCAGCGCCTAATTCAACAGCATAACGGCTGTGTTCGATTACACGCTGAACTAACTCTTGCGATAACTCTTCGTTTTTGCTTCGTAAAATACCAAGTGACTCATCAAGTAAATTAATCAATTTAGCCTCTGGCCATATAACTTTAAATGCGTCATCTATTGGCCCCATAGCGGCCTTTACTGCATGAACTAAAACAATCGTTGTCATATTTCTAATCTTTTATATTGGTAAACGTAAGTGTTACAAATTAATTGTACTTTGTTTCGACAAAGTACAATCTATTGTATGAAAAATAGAATGTCAACTTATTAAATTAGATAACTTTAAATAAAAGTTAACTCATTGTTTTTTAGTTTCTTTAAATTCAAGTGGAATTGAGGGGGTAAACCAATTTAAAATTGTTTTATTCAAAATAAAGTACAATAAATATAATTGCTGGTATTATACTTACTACAATGGCGGCTGTTTCTATATGGCAAAAAATAATCGTTTTAGGCAAATATTTATGGAAAAGACTTCAAATAAAACGTCTGCTGAATTACTCGCGGATAAAATATATGAAGAGATAATCTCTGAAGGTTTTGAAGCTAATACACACATTAAAGAGCTATTTTTCTCTGATAAGCTTAAGGTATCGCGTACACCAATAAGGGCAGCGTTTAATGTATTAGAGCAACAAGGCATACTTACTAAAAAGCCAAATCAAGGCTACTTTCTTAAGGTTCGTCCAAATAAAGTGCCTCAGAGTTTTGATTACAAGAAATTAAGTGATGACAGTGGTCTTAACTCACTTTGCTATCAAATAGGGCAAGATTATTTAAAAGGTCAGATTGATACCACCTTTGTAGAAAATCAATTAATTAATAAATACCAACAAAACAGAAAGTCTGTACAAGCTGCCTTAATGGCTATGGAAAAAGATCATTGGATATCGAGAAGGGTCGGTTATGGCTGGAAATTTAATTCTTTTATTTCTTCACCTGTTTCATATGCGCAAAGTTATCGTTTTAGGGTGTTGATAGAGTCAGCTGCGTTATTAGAGCCGACATTTGAAGTTAATCATGATCAAATAGTTATGTTGCGTATGTCTCAAAGAGAGATACTCAATAATAAAGAAAAAAAGGTATCTGCAGCAGAAATGTTTAATGCTGGTGTTTTATTTCACGAAACTATTGTTGGGATGGCAAATAATGTATTTCTGTTAAATGCCTTAAAAAAAGTGAATAGGCTAAGGCGACTAATTGAATATAACGTGTATAGCGAAAGGGCAATCCCTAAAAAAGAGTGTGAAGAGCATTTAGTTTTATTAGATCTTATAGCTGAAAATAAGCTTCAAGAATCTTCACTATTTTTAAAAGAACATATAGGAAGAGTAGCCAAAGAGAAAGAGGATATAGCTACGCAGCTACTTAATAAGTGATTGTATTTAATTTGCTTTTAACCTAAGGAACTATGATTTAAATATAGCTATTTAAAAATTAAAATAGGGCTTACGTTACGTTAGCCCTATTTTTTATACCTAAATTAAAAGCAGCTTTGCTGCAATTTATGCGTTTTTACCACAACACTTTTTATATTTACGGCCGTTACCACATACACACGGATCGTTTCGTCCTACTTTAGGTGTGCCTCGTGTAATAGGGCTTTGCGGTGGTGGGCAGCAGCTTGTGTTAGTGCAGCCCGAGCTGGTTGGCGTTGAAGGTTTATCTGTCATGTTTTTTTCCTTTTTAAATAACGTGAGCTCTGGTTAAATAGTGCCTACCACGAGCCATACATAGGGTTTGGTAGTAAAAATAAAGACTTACCAAGCTTTGGTTGTAGCGCTTCTATATTGGCCGACTCTTGCGTGATGCCACTAAAGTCTTCTATATTGTCCCCTATCTGAAATTTTATAACGTACGGTTGTTGCCAGTTATTTTGTGTGCCTTTAGGTGTAAAACAATCGGCTGTACCTTTTGTTATTTGTTGGCGGCGAAGGTCTTTATCGTTAATAAAGTGCTTGCCATCTACAGCGGTTTTATCAGCCTCAGAGCGGCCCATTAAGCAGGTGTTTTCTACCGTTATAGGCAAGCCAACGGCTTTAAGGTTATTCCATGTGTGTTCATCGTTTGCTTTATCGCGGTTGGTAATTAAGGCGACTTTACCGCCTTGCTTGTAAAGCGCTTCTATAAACGATTTAGCACCAGGTACTAGCGTTGCGTTTTCGCTTTTTACCCAGGCTTGCCAGGTATCTGGAGTATAACCTTTACCGCTAAGCTCGGTTTGTTTTTGATAGGCAGAGTTATCAAGTACGGTTTCATCTACATCCATCACTGCTACCCAGTTAGTTGCAGAGCGCGGTAGTTGCGCAACAGCAGTTTGAGCTTGTTGATACATGTAAGTGGTTAATGCCTGATACTCTTTACTGGTTGTTTGCCACAAAACTGATGCCGATAGCGCATTTGCGTTATCTGAAATTGAAACCGACACCGCGCAATGGTCGCTTAGCATGGCCTCTTTTTGCATATTTTTAAAAAGGTGTACTTGAGCAGAGTTTGCAATGTTTGTAGCGTCCATTTTACCCACAATTATATGATCGATAGGCGCAGGATAGCGTGCTTGGCAACCGGGTAAATTTTTAGTGGTTATGCTTGTTGAGCGCTCATTACTTATTAAAGTGCGGGTTAATCGGTTATAGGGAGCAGAAATACGATGGTTAAAATCACCCAGTACGATGTATGGTGTGTTTGCTGCTTCGCGCTTTGCTATCCAGCTATCTAACACCGGTGCTTGCTGGGCATAGGTTTTACATGCTGGCGAGTCACTTTTAAGGTAGTCGTCTACAAAGCAGCCGCTTTTCATGTGTACGTTAAGTATATCGGTGGGACCTTGCGGCGAGTTTACTGTTAATTGTAAACCATAACGTAGCCCTGTTTTTGTTAAACCTAGCGGCTCAAAGGGCGTACTTTTTAATACAGGAATGCTTTTTTTAACTGCAAAAGCCACTTTTTGCTGAGTTGATAAAGCCCCAGTTTTACGACACGTGTAAGCGGGGCTTGCAGCCCTATTCGACACAATAAGTTGCCACTCACTTTGAGGGAATATTTGCTTTAATGCCTCTTTAGACGCTACCTCTTGCAGGGCAAAAATGTCGGCATTTAACGAATTTGCATAGGCTTTCATGGCTTCAATATCGCTAAGCGTTCTGGGTTTACAGCCTGTATTAATGGGGTAAGCTAAGTGCTCAACGTTCCACGTTACTACTTTTAATGGCTGCGCTGTGTTTGCTATTAGTGCGCTAGGCTCTGCTGTGGCACTATTTGTAGGTGTTACGCTTGAGGTACAGCCAATACTAAGTGCGCCAATAAAAGTAATTGTTAATGCATTAAGCACTTTCATGTATTTAGTCCTTTGTTGTTAGAGTTCGTTTGCCAGTTTTTTATAGCCTTTTACTAAATCGTGATTGGCCGAAACCACCGATTCAGAAAAGCTTGAGTACTCTGGCGGTACTTTACTTATGCTGTTTAAATCAAAGCCGGGCTCTATATTGGTCATTGGCGGCACATGAAAATCGTTTGGTAAGTTCAACCCATCAATTACACAGTTGTGCCTTACTACACAGCCATTGCCAATTGCTGATCTAAATACTACCGAGTTAAAGCCAATAAATACATCGTCACCTACACTACATGGGCCATGTATAATTGAGCGGTGTGCTATAGATGTACGCTCGCCAATAGATACCGCCGCCCCCGATTTAGAATGAATAACCACCCCATCTTGTATGTTTGAATTTTTTTTAATAACAATAGGCTGCATGTCGCCGGTGTCGTCTACTTCGTCGGCTCTAATTACTGCATAGGGGCCAATAAATACGTTGTCTTCAATAATTACTTTACCGCAAATAATGGCGGTTGGGTCTATAAATGCACTTTGCGCTACGCTTGGCATGTGGCCGTTTGGGTTTTTTCTTAACATGTTTACTCCTTACTATTTAACGCTCTGACTATACAAATTTTTGGTCGTACACTACGGCATTGTGCGCATGTAAGCTTTCTTGGTGCTCTACTTTAAAGTGGTAGTCGCAAATATCTGTATTTTGCTCAAGGGCGTGCTTTAACCTGCGGGCAGCGTCTTCACAAAACAGTAGGTTTTTGGCGTTTAATTTAGCAAAGGCTTGCTCGTCTTCTCGTTTTACTGCGGTTTGTACTGGTGTGCCTATGGCTTGTTCCATTTGCGTAATAAGAGTGGGTAAATCAGGAAGTTGCTCACCTAGTAAACTCATGTTTATATATGCATACGAGCGTTGGCTGTGCGGGGTAGCTACACTGCCTTGCTGCGATGTAAGCCACTCTAACAAGGCATTTTTATCAAGCTGGTGCTCTGAAAAGTGCTCTGCTACGGCGTCACTCAACGCTTGCCTAGAAAGCGCGGCAGAACAGGGGCACGTGCTAGAATAAGGAATTGTTAGGCTAAGCTCGGTATTAATAACGCCATTTTTAATGGTTTTGCTAATAGCCACCGGATACGCCTGAAATCCAGATTGATTAGATAAAAGCGCGGGCTTATTTATTACCAGCTCAAAAGCTAAATCTACTTTGGCACTTAAGCTTAAGCCTTGCTGAGAGCTCAGCATGTTTTCAACTAGCGTTGTTAAAACTTGGCCATTGAGTGGCTTATTAGCCAGTTGTTCATTAAGCAATAAATACAAGCGCGACATATGTATGCCTTTTGCATTTTCTTTATCAAGGCTAACAAATATGCCTGCTTTGGCGTGAGTATGTAGTTGCTCACCTTTGTTATTTAAAATATGTAACGGCAGCGAAACCTCTTCCATACCCACCCATTGTAATGGGCGTGCATTAAGAGAATTAGGCTGCGAAGTAATATCGGGCAAATGGCTTTTAGCATTCATAAATTTAACTATTCCGGTTAACGATTAAATACAAGAGGCATAGCAGGTTTACTAGGTTTAGTGACTGTTTTGCCATCGTAAAGGCGCTCGCCATTAACCCAAGTGCTCACTATTTTTGAAGAAAATTCAACCCCGTCAAAAGGTGTCCAGCCACATAGGTAGCGGCAAGCGTCGTGGCTCACCTTTGTGGTTTGCTGTGTACTTATCAGCACTAAATCGGCGTAGTAACCCTCTTTTATAAAGCCGCGTTTATCTACTTTAAAACGCAGCGCGGGGTTATGTGCGGTTTTTTCTACCACCTGCTCTATGCTTAAACGGTTGTGTTTTACATGCTCAAGTAAGCTTAAAAGTGCGTGCTCTACTAAGGGTAAGCCTGCTGGTGCATTAACATAATCGGTTTGTTTTTCTTGCCACGTATGCGGGGCGTGATCGGTGGCAATAATATCTATTTGATTATTTTTAACCGCGTTTATAAGCGCATCGCGGTCGGTGTTAGCTTTTATGGCAGGGTTACATTTTATTAAGTTGCCCAACGCTTCGTAATCTTGCTCGCTAAAGTATAAATGGTGTACACAGGCTTCTGCGGTAATGCTTTTATTGGCTATATCGCCTTTAGTAAATAAACTCAGCTCTTTTTCGGTGGATATGTGTAATACATGCAATTGCGCATTGTATTTTTTAGCAAGCGACACCGCATACGACGATGAAGCATAACAAGCCTCTGCGTCGCGTATTTTAGGGTGGTCGGTAATGTTAGGTATAATGCCTTGTTGATCATAGCGCTGATTGTTTTTGCTAATGGTTTTACCATCTTCGCAGTGGGTAACTATAAGCACAGGGCATTCACGAAAAATTCCCTCAAGCGCTTTTGGGTTCTCTACTAATAAATTACCGGTAGATGCGCCCATAAACACTTTTACGCCACAGACTTTTTTAGGGTCGAGCGCTTTAATATCATCTAAATTGTGCTCGGTTGCGCCAAGGTAAAAAGAGTAATTGGCATAAGAGTGCTGCTCGGCTATGGCGTATTTTTCTTCAAGCGCCGCTTTGTTTGTGGTTGAAGGGGTAACATTAGGCATTTCCATATAACTGGTTATTCCGCCGGCCACTGCAGCACGTGATTCAGTTAATATAGAGCCTTTATGAGTAAGCCCTGGCTCTCTAAAATGCACTTGGTCGTCAATCATACCTGGGAGTAAGTACGCGCCTTTTGCATCAATTACATCATCGTTTATGCTCGGGGTGATATTAGCAGCAATGCATTCAATAAATTGGTTGGTAATGCGTACATCAACACGTTGCGTTTTACCTTCGTTAACCATTTGGGCATTTTTTATTAGTTGGCTTTTCATGCTTACGGCTCTTATTTAGTCAGCAATTTATGTTTAATGGGTGTGAGTTGGCTGCCAAATATTAGCTTTGCCAACTAATAATAGGATTATTGCGCGTCACCTCTGCTGAGCCTTGCCCTGTGTTACTAATCCACTGTACGTTAAGCGCATTAAGTGAAGGCATTAACTTAAACAACGTGACCGAAAAGCCCCTTACGGGTGTTTTGCAGTTAAAATTGTAATTAGCTTCAACATTATGATGATCGTGGCTATGAAGCTCTGCATGTTCATCATGACTGTGAGCCAGTGAGTTTTCGGTGCTTTGTAAAATACACTGCCCTTTTATATCAATAGCATGGCTGCTAATTTTTAACTGTTGGGCAAGTACATCAATCGCATTTTTATCTGCTGAGTTTGCAGCTTGGTGCTCAAAACCTAGCGCATCAGCAGCAGGAATAATAAACTGCATTTGCAGCACGCTACCCTCTTGAGCAATAAGTAGCTCACCTTCCCCATGCACATGCTTTTGCGCATGAGCGCTAAAGCCCAACCCTACTAGCAGGGCAACACTCAGCCCTTTTGTAAACGTTTTCATAAGCTAACCCTTATTTAAAATAGAGCTAAATACAGTAATTGTTATAATATAACATATTGCTTTTATCCTAAAAAGGTAATAATTAAGGCTCTATTGGGCTGGTAAAGCCATTTATTGTTTATAGGTACAGATACTGGTAAGTTTAAGTTAGTTATATTTTTAAGGATAAGCATGAAGCTCTCATTGGAAGACATCACCGCCGGTAACTACGAAGCCGTATGCGATTTAGAGGTTGCTAAAACACAAGAAGAATCTGTAGCGTGTAATATGTGGTCGTTAGTAGAGGCGCACTACAATAGTGGGTATACCTGTAAAGCGATTTACCTAAATGCTCTGCCAGTAGGCTTTTTTATGTGGGTACAAGAAACCCCTACAAAGGTTTCTATTTGGCGCTTTATGGTTGATCAAGCTTATACCAACTCCAATAAATAGCTGCTCTATTTTACTTGCTAAAACAACCCATTTCTTTGTTTTAAATTTCGTAAAGGGAACAACCATTTACATCAATTTACGCCTAGAACTGAATTGTTTTTTCGGCGTAAAATTTAGAACACATACTTAATGGAGTTGGTATTATCAAAATAAAGGCATTGGACGCAAAGCACTATTCATGGCAATTGAAGAGATTAAAACGACTTCTAAGCTTGAACAAATCGAAATTTGTTACAACCCGCAAAACCCAATAGCTAAAAACATTTATACAAGCTTTGGGTTTGAGGAAGTTGGCCTCGATGAAGACGACATGTTAGCCGTTATTAAAATTAGCCGTTAACTCATTGATAAGTCGGCCGCTAATTTTAAGGAATAATAATAGTTGTAAGGAAATACTGTGATCATAAGAGCATTTTCAAAGAACGATTTTTTAGCCGTTCAAAATATTTATCAGCAAGGTATTGATACCGGCAACGCGACCTTTCAAACTGAAGCGAAAAGTTGGCAACAGTGGAATAGTTCTATGCTCAACTGTTGTCGTCTTGTTGCAGTTGAGAATGAAAAGGTGCTTGGCTGGGCCGGATTATCTGCGGTTTCTAGCCGTGAGGTTTACTCGGGTGTTGCCGAGGTAAGTGTATATGTTGCAAACCAAGCCCATGGTAAAGGTTTGGGGCACGCATTGCTTTGTGCACTCATTAATGAATCAGAAAAAAGCGGTATATGGATGCTACAAGCCAGTATATTCCCTGAAAACATAAGCAGCATTGCTCTACATACTCGTAATGGTTTTAGGCAAGTTGGAAACCGAGAAAAATTAGGACAGCTGCATGGCGTATGGCGCAATGTAGCTTTAATGGAAAGGCGCAGCGCCGTAGTAGGTCTATAATCCTACAAACAGCGCAATGAGTGTGTATGTGCCTTTGGTGAATGTTAAACCGTTTTAGCAGGTAACTTAGTGGCTGTTACTGCTAAATAAGTGAGCCCAATAATACCTGTTAGTGCAAAGGCCGATAAAATAAAGGGGTCAACTAACAGGTTATCTTTAAATTCGAAGGTGCCTGCTGATATTTTTTTCCAGCCCATAAAGTGCTGATTAGCGGCCACTGTTGCGCCAAAAAAGCCAATCACTAAAGCAAAATATTTGCCTATCCAGTGTGTAACCGCAGGCGTTATTAATAATAAACCTAATAGGCCAATTACTGAGCGCTGCACTCTACAATAGGGGCAGGCATACACTATGCCTAATAAGTCTGTGCTCCACGCAGCTATTGAAATAATAATAGCGATTAAGCCCACTATTTTTATATGCGCAGAATAGGTGCTTAAATTTAAAATGTTCATGTACTGCTTTCCTACTTAAAATTATGCTAAAACCAGTGCGGTTAAAAACATGCCTAAGCCAAATATGGTGTGCCCTACAAAGCTTTTTATGCGCGTAACTGTGGGGTTAGGTGTTTTTGCACCGGCCATACCCGCCCCCATGCCTGGCATCATAATAAAAAAGGGGGCAACTATGCCAAACCACGAAACAAGTAATGTAGGTAGTATGGTTGGCAAATCAAGCCACTGCGTGTTTACACACACCATTAATATTAACCCGTACGCTATGCCAATTAGGTAATGTACAACCCAACCAATGGCAAGCTCACCTGGTATTTTTTCGGCCTTAGGTAGTGCAGGCTGATAAAATTGCCCCGACTTCATATGGCCTACCCAGCGCCCAACTAATCGCCAATTTGTGGCGGGTAAATCAAAAAACTTAGCGAGTAGCCCCGCGTAAATATCTAACACTAGTGTGCCCCCTATACCTATTAATATAAAAGTATAGATAGAGTCGTTGATCATGTGTTGTGTCTCCCGACGATACGTAAATTGGTAGGCGCTTTGCTGTTGAATATACCTAGCATAAATAGCAAAGCGCGTAGACTTGGTTATGTAATGTGATAATATTACCAAAACACCATTATGAACACTAATGGTAAAAACTTGTTTTGGAATGAATATAAATCATAATGCTTGAACGTAATCATCTACACATTATTAAAGAGGTTAACCGCCTTAAAAGCGTGACCGCCGCGGCCGAGAGTTTAAACTTAAGCCAGTCGGCTGTGAGCCATACTATTGCTAAATTAGAGCGTCGATTTGGCGTAAAACTGTGGCACCGTAAAGGCAATACACTGGTGTATTCTCAGGCGGGGCTTTATTTACTTTCGCTTGCAGACAAAATGGTCGCCGAGTTTGAATATGCCGAGCGCGTATTGCAAGAATTTGCCCAAGGCCGGCGAGGAATAATGCGCATAGGCATGGAGTGCCACCCGTGTGAGCAATGGCTAATGGGTAAAATTCAGCAATTTTTAAAAGCATGGCCAGAGGTAGACGTAGAAATAAAAAGTGCCTTTAGATTTGATGGCATAGCAGCACTAAAAGCCAACGAAATTGATGTGCTAATAACCCCCGACCCCGTAAATACAGAGGGCTTAAACTTTAGGTCGGTGTTTAACTACAATTTATGTATTGTAGTGAGCGAGCAAAACCCGTTATACAACAAAGCGTTTGTTACAGCACAAGATCTCGAAGACCAAATACTTTACACCGTACCCGTAGGCTACAACCGCTTAGATGTATATACCCGATTTTTAGACCCCGCTAACGTGCAACCCAAACGCAGAGTACCCATAGAAAGCACTGAGATGATGTTGCAATTAGTATCTGCCAATCGGGGTGTAGCAGCATTACCCGAGTGGCTAGTGTCGTCGCACGAAAGCCGTTTAGGTATAAAAGGTATCAGCATAGGTAATAAAGGGCTGCAAAAAAGCGTTAATGTAGGCGTACGCGATGACGACTTACAGCTTGATTATGTAAAAGGGTTTATAGAATCAACACGCTCAAATATGTAAATGACTTTGCCGTTAAATGTAGGGCGGTAAAGTGAATTAATAATTTTGGGGGGAGTATTAACTTGAGCTGTTAGGTATGTACCAGTGTGGGCCTGATAAGCGAAGCGCCATCCGACACAGTAAAATACCTTGCCAATTATTATAACCACTCTATGTTGTTGTGCTTCCATATTCAAGAAAATGAGCGACGAGCGCACTTTCTTTTTTCTGAATCTCTTTAGCATCAATAAAAAAATTATAGTTAGCAATACATTACGTTATTTGTTAAAAATAGATTTATTAATACATGCGCGTGACATTGGCAGAAAGATGCGACGAGCGCAGTATAAAATTGTTATAACTTCTTGTTGGAGAATGGATGCGAAATCGAAATCATGAATTAGTAGAAGTTTTAGTTGGCTTAATTGGCGACCTAACTATTTCAGTGAGCTTACTTCGAGAATATGAGTCCAAACCATACATGCATAAGCCAGAATTGAGAACTAGTCGACAGTGTATTTGGAGGTTATGTTTTAATTCAATAGTTTTAAATTGTATGAAGTATGTAGAATTAAATCGAAAGTATTCAAAAGAATTCAACGAAACATCTAAAGAGTTAAATAAGCTTCGAACACAATTTAGTGGAAAAATTTCTAGCAATAAATCTTTAGTGAGTCTTCGAAATGACTATGTTGCTCATGTTAACTCAAATACAACAAAGAAATGCTTAACCCCTAACGAAGTACAGGATCACATTATTAGCATGATAGGCGGTAATACTAATGCTGCTATGTTTCTCGATTGGATATGCCCAGAAAATTTTGATTCATCTAATCCCAATGACAGTTTGGTTGGTGTAATCACTCAGTTGCGGGATATGGTGCAAGCAAAGTTATAACAAACGCTTTAACCAAAGGACGCAAAGCGTTATGTGGCCTAGGGTAGTTTGAGGAACCTTCAAAAAATGAAAATGGATATTACACCTGACAATTGGCCAGATCATTATTGGAACTACCTTGCTCAGCTAGAAGTTCATGCAATTGATAAAAATCACCACGCTTTAAAGCCTTGGGATGAACTTGCCGAAAAATGTATGAATCTAGCAATTAAAGCACCATTTTTAAAAGGTAAAGAAACTGGTAGTAAATCTCTTAAATTGGCTGCCACTTTTCTAAAAAGAGTAATGAGTGATTTCAGAGGGGTTTGGTTGCTTATTAATTGGGGTTACCCTTATCAAGCTGCGTGTGTCGCGTCTTCTCTTTATGAAAATGCTCTTGTAGTAAATTGTATTAGCGGCAGAGATGATTTAGCCGAAGAAATTCTTGCCGATGAAAATGGTGATGTTCCATGGAAACCTCAAAGGCTATCCAAGATGGCTGCACAAAGAGATTTATTTGGTGAAATAAAAAACAATCCCCCAAGTGACAAAGACTTTGAACAAGCTTGGAAGCTTTGTTATCACAACTATAAACTTTTGTGCAAAATGAAACATCCTACTCTGCAACAAATAAAAGACGAAACAAGTCACGCTACGAACAAACAAGGCCAGTTTGCTGTTATCCCTCTGCCAGATACTAGAGAAAGTTCTGTGGGTCTAAAGCAAATGATAATGGTAATTGCCATATCAAAGTTGTTTTCTGCGGCTAAGTGCTTCGCTCAGTCATCTAACTGTTCCGATGACGATGAGTTTCATCAAGAGTTTTATAATTTTGCTGCTGAGGTATACTCAGACTTGAAAAATCATATAAGTACGAGCGGTATCGGTAGCATTCCGATTAAAGCAACAGGGTTTAAGTTTTAAGCACGGCGCTAGCCATACATAAGGATCTGCATGAGTGTTGTAGAAAAGGTTAAAAAATCAGTCTGGAATCTTGGTGCTATTCTATTTTTTATATGGTTTGGATTTAAGGCTATAGGGTATGGAATGGATATTCTAGGAGTTGAAGGCCCATCATTATGCTCATATACCGAAGTTGCAGAGTTTTCTTCACCAAATGGTAATAAAATTGCCAAGCTTGGTTATTCAGATTGCGGAGCTACAACTAACTGGCAAACCGGAGTAAACATTGTAGATGTGGAATCAGGCAAAGAATATAACGGATTTTTTGGGTTGGACGGCAAGCCTGAAAATTTAACAGTGGTCTGGACGTCAGATATAGAATTAACTTTTAGGGACTTTCCATTAGATAAGTTACTTTGGTTCAATCAAGATTACATGTCGGGTGTAAAAGTAAAAGTCGAGGCTAGCGTGGCTAACAATCAAATTCATCCGACGCCAAAAAGCGGCGTCGCTGATTAGGGCGTTAGCCCATAGAAATCCACCAATACAGCCGATGACCTAAAACGTTTTTATCCAAAAATGTGTTTGAACGAGCTTTTTCATAACCGCCCATCAGCTGCCGTTATGAGCTATCCATTAAAACGCTAAGCTTAAACCTCAGCCTCTACACATCACGCTTAACACTTTTTAAATACTGCTCAACGCCTATATGTGCTGCATCAACCGCACCAGCTACATAGCCTGGAAATTGCACCGACCATTCGCTGCCAATACCGACTAAATTTTGATACCACGGGCCATTTTGCGCGGTTATGTAAGGTGCTGGTGCATGTGTATTCGCAGCATGTGTATCTAAATGTGCTGCAGTGAGTGGGTCTTGTGCCCAGTCTTTAATAATATCGGCTTTAGGTGTAGCGGCTTGTGCGCCAAAAAGCCTAACTAACTGCGCTCTACAATGGGTGATTAAATCTTCATTACTAATGCGTTTTCTATCATCAGCGGGTATGCCAATAAAGCCAAATAATGCGGCTTGGCCTTGTGGATTTGATGCATCGTGTATTTCTGCCATTGGCCCAACACTGCTGCGGGCGCTGCCTGAGAGCGTTTGCTTACGCCAAAATGGCGTATCGTACACAGCAATATACTTGGCGTGGGGGGCCATCCAGGTTGCGGTATTTTGCCACTGCGTTACTAAATCGCTTGGCAATGCGGGGGTAAATGTTATTTGGCTTACGGCTAAGCGTGGCGGCAGCGCAAGCATTACATGCTCCACATTTACCTGATTATTTACTTGGTTATTTGCTGTGTTTGAGGTGTTAAAGTTAACTTTAATATTACCGTTTTGGTTGGTAATTGTTTTTACCAAAGCGCCGGTCACTATGTGTTTGTTGCTAAGCTTTGCATGTAAGGCATTAATAAGTGTGCCCATGCCACCCTTTAGCCGCATAGACGTAGGAGCATGCGTATAACCGGGCATGGCTGTGGGCGGTTGTGTATGTGAGCGCTCTACTAAGGTATTGCCTTGCTCGTACTGGGCAAATGCTTTTAGGTTTAGGGTTTTAATAATGGCATTTAATTGCGGCTGAAACTCTGGCCAAAACCACGTTGGGCCCAGATCAAAGTTATTTGTTGTCGCTTGCGAATGATGAGTAAAGTTCATAATACGGCCACCTAATTGGTCTCTGGCTTCAAGCAATATGTAATCGGTAATGCCGCGTTGCTCTAACTGATAAGCAGCATACACGCCGCTTAGCCCACCGCCTATAATCGCAATTTTTGTACGCATTATTTAGCCTCCACAGCCTATGTTTTTGCCTATATTGTTAAAGTCTCCTACTTTTAGGTAAATTTTAGCGCTGTTATTTCCCGCTGATATTAACGCTTTACTCGTGCTTGGCAGCCTTAGCCAGCTTCCTTTTGAATATTCTACCTCGTTGTGTATTACGCTGCCGCCCAGTACAAATAGCTCTAAGGCATTATGTGCTTTTAGGTTATCAAATAGGGGCTGTTGCGGGGTTAACTTAACCAGTTTAGTTACTTCGTTATCATCTTGATAAAGCGGGCATATTGTGCGGTTATTTTGTGTTATCCACGTAGCCGGATCGTGTGTATTTATGCGCACAGAGGTGGTTTCTGTTACGCACATTTGCCACAGTTTTACAAAAATGGTTGCACCACTTTTACTTTTAGGTGCATGTGAAGACCCTGGCGGATTTCGTAAATAAAAGCCTTGTGGGTAGTCGCCCGACTCATCTGAAAAAGTGCCCGAAAGTACCATTATTTCTTCTCCACCTGGGTGAGCATGGCTTGGAAAAGTAGACTCAGGCGCGTAGCGTACTACGCTTGTTGCTCTGGCTTTTTCAGCGCCTATTCTGTCGAGCATTACCCGCTCAACACCCGCCTGAGGCGATGTTTGCCAACTATATTGACTTGGCAGCATTAAAGCGTGTTGTGAAAAATCTGAATTGACTCGCATTTATCCAACCTAAATAAAACAAGAGCAATAATGTATGTTATTGCTCTATAAGTTTACGCTCATTAAGCGCTTTGTAATTGTGCGTGCATCATTGATATTAGTTACGACCTGCCATTACGCCGCCGTCAACATCCCATACTGCACCTGTGACCCAAGCGGCTTTGTCGCTTAGTAAAAACGCAATGGTGTTGGCGACATCTTCGCTTGTACCTACACGGCCAATTGGGTGAAAGCTGTTAAAGCCTTGTAGGGCATCGTTTACTTCGGCTTTAGGGATAAAACCTTCGTAAATTGGCGTTTGTACAACCGCTGGCGATACTGCATTAACGCGAATATTGTGCGCGGCTAATTCCATTGCTAAATGTTGAGTTAGTGCATGTAAACCTGCTTTAGCCATTGAATACGCCGACGATGGTGTAGCGGCAATAGCTTGCTTACCCCACATAGAACCCACATTAACAATGGCGCCTGCGCGTTTTGCTGCCACTAAATTAGCGGCTACTTTTTGTGTAATAAAAAACAAGGCACGGTTAATTTGCATGTACTGATCGTAATCAGCCGCTTCGTGCTCTAAAAATGGTTTAGGGAAAAACACACCGGCAGCATTTACCAGTAAATCGACGTCTGTGTGGTCTTGTGAAAGTGTATTAATTAAGTTTTGCACGCCTTCATCGCTGGTTAAATCAGCAGTTAACACCTCAACAGTGCCTAAAGCTGATAGCTGCTCTTTTGCTGCTTGGGCTTTTTCTTTACGGTGGCCAACAATGACAGCTTGGCCGCCTTGCTCTAAAATTAATCGAGCCGTGTTAAAACCCATTCCGCTAGTACCGCCAATAACGAGTAATTTTTTACCTAAAAATTGCTTAGTCATGATTATTTCTCCAAGCGCTAATATGCGCTGTATTTGTTATATAAATAAAAAGTATTGAGTTGCCTAATAGCAAGTAACTTGCTGTTTGGCTTGGGAGGTATTTTTTACTTATTTACTTGCTTTAACAAACGAGATAATCTGAATCATCAATAAAGAAAAAGTTTATCGTATGAAATCACCTATACATCTCAATGCATTAAAAGCGTTTGAAGCAAGCGCAAGGCACCAAAGTTTTTCAGCGGCAGCTGATGAGCTAAACGTAACCCCAGCAGCCGTTGGGCAGCTGGTTAAAACATTGGAAGAGTGGCTCGGCACACCGCTGTTTCATAGAATGAGCTCGGGTAAAACACGGCTAATAACCACCGAAACCGCGCAAAGTGCCCTGCCATTAATACGCGAAGGGTTTGATAAACTTGCCCAAGGGCTAGACATTTTAAAAGACAACGCCATAAGCGGTGCATTAACGGTTGCAGTAAGCCCTGCATTTGCCGCTAAATGGTTATTACCTAGGTTGCATTTTTTTCAAGAAATATGTTCGCAAACCAGTGTAAATTTAAATACTAATTTAAAGCCGGTCGATTTTACTGAGCAACGTATAGATATAGGCATACGCTTTGGTGTAGGCACTTGGCAAGGCTTGAGCGCAGAAAAACTAATGGATGAAGAGGTATACCCGGTATGCTCACCTAAATTTTTAGAAGACTCAAACCGCTTAAACACCATAGATAAACTATTGAACGAAACCTTAATACACGATCAATCAATGGATGACCATACGGGGTTTCCGTCTTGGTCAGCGTGGTTAAAAAAAGCCGGAGTAACAGGCCCTTTAACCACTAAAAGCATTCAAATAAATAACTCCGCGGCTGTATTGCAGTCAGCTATTGACGGCCACGGCGTAGCTTTAGCGCGCAGTGTAATGGCTAAAGGTGACCTAGCCGCAGGGCGGTTAGTCAGGTTATTCCCTCATATTTATTTTGAATCGCCTTTGGCGTATTACGTTATTTACCGCCCCGAATGTGCTGAACTGCCAAGAATACACGCATTTAAAGAATGGCTGTTTAAAGAGGTAGAAAACTCCGCGGCTAAAAAAGATTAAAACTCAGCAGTATATTTATAAAACACAACCAATAAAGAAAATATTTACCACAGTAAAAGATAATCTCTGTGGTTAACCACAGTAAAAGATAATCTCTGTGGTTAACCACGTTCATTCCCCGTAAGCTTTCGCTCCAAGTTAGCCACTTTAATGACTAAAGTGGCGTTTAATTAGGAGTGAAAATTATGTCACAAGTAAGAGTAACGCCATGGCAAGATGGCGAGCAAGCCCCAGCCGAACTACTAGCCGAAATGCAAGGTCGTCGTCCAAACGGTGAACTAATAGGCATAGATAGAGTGCTACTAAAAAGCTTTCCTTTAGCTAAAGGCTGGAACGAGTTGCTAGGGCGCGTTAGAGCAAACTTTGGTTTATCGCTTGAGTACCGCGAACTTATTATGCTGCGTGTAGCGGTATTAAACAAAGCCGATTTTGAATGGAATGTGCACTACCCTGCATACATACAGGCTGGCGGTAGCGATGAAAAAGCAACGGCTCTTAAAAGTGTGGTAGTAAATGCTGAGTTATTCTCTGAGCAGGAGCTGGCTTTGCTTGAGCTTACTGAGCAATCAACCACTAAAGTAAATGTTGATGGCGACGTTATTGAACGTTTAAAAGCACTATTTGGCGAAACGCAAACAGTAGAAGCGGTAGCAACGGTTGCTGCTTACAACATGGTATCGCGCTTTTTAGTGGCGTTAGACATTTAAATACCTCAACCATAAATCGCTTTTAAGCGCCTTCAATACTTTTAGAAAAGTGAAATCATGGAAAAATTAAACGCTATAGACTCAGATAAACTTGAGCAAAGCGACCCTCAAGTTCAAACAGCTAACTTATGGCGTTTAATGTTAGCCCAGGCACTTTCTGGGGCTAATAGCGTTGTGCTATATGCAACAGGTGCGGTAGTGGGCAGCTTGCTTGCTCCTACTGCACTTTTAGCCACTTTACCTGTTTCTATTTTTGTTTTAGGAATGGCGTTGTGTGTTTTACCCACCGGTGAATTAGCACGAAAATATGGCCGGCGTGCAGCCTTTATGGCAGGCACTGGCACGGGTGTTTTAACCGGACTATTAGCGACTATTGCGTTGTGTATAGACAGCTTTTGGCTGTACTGTTTGTCTGCGCTATTGGGCGGCGCTTATGCGGCAGTGGCCTTGTCATTTCGGTTTGCTGCAACCGATGGCGTGCCCGAAAATAAACGCCCGCAAGCGCTTTCTATGGTTATGGCCGGTGGCGTAGCTGCAGGTATTATTGGCTCGCAGTTAGTAACGCATACCATGCACCTGTGGTCAGACAAAATGTTTGCTGCCACATTTATTGCGCAAGCCATTGTCGCGGCTCTCGCTGGTGTTATTTTGTTTGGCGTTAAATTGGCTAAGCCTTTAGCAAATCAAGCATATTCAGGAAGACCATTGAGAACAATTGCTTTGCAACCACGATTTATAAGCGCGGTTATTTGTGGAGCTGCATCGTATATGGTGATGAATTTTTTGATGACATCGGCCCCTTTGGCAATGCATATGCATGGGCATAGCCAAGAGTCAGCAAACTTAGGAATGCAGTGGCATGTTATTGCTATGTATGCACCTAGCTTTTTTACCGGTAAGCTCATTGCACGTTTTGGCGCTGCTCGTATTTCTGTTTTTGGGATTATTTTAACCGCAATTTCAGCAGCTATAGGCTTTTTAGGTGAAGGTGTATATCACTTTTACGCGCTGCTAATTTTGTTAGGCATAGGTTGGAACTTTGGTTTTTTAGGGGCATCAGCCTTAGTGCTCGAAACGCACAAGCCAGAAGAAAAAAACCGCGCTCAATCGTTTAGTGACTTTATAGTGTTTGGCTTAATGGCGGTGGGCTCTTTTTCATCGGGTGGGTTATTAAGTGCCTACGGTTGGCACACCGTTTTATGGGCATCGTTTGTGCCTTTATTACTGGCCGTTATTGTTTTGATATTTACCAAAAAATACCAAGCCTAAACACACTAACCGCCCTACAAGCCGCTTATATAAGCAAGCTAAAGTTTATTAAGCTGCTGGCAAAGTAGCCTTACTTTTAATTTTTGTAGCGAGGCTGTTTTATATGAAATATAACGCGGCCTAAAATATTCCCTTGCTTGATTAAACCAAGCTCTTTTGTACTTGTGCTACTGGCATGGTCGCCACTTAATAAGTAGGTATTATGCAGTCCTATATGGCAAATACGTTTGATGATGCGGCCATACTTTGGGTGCTCTACCAGTACTACATCACCTAGTTTGTAGTTTATATTGGGCCAGCACATGCTCAGTACATAATCTAAATCAAAAAAAGTAGGAGACATACTCTGCCCCCTTACTTTGCTTATGTTGCACTTTAACACAACGTGAGAGCTAGGCGCTTTTTAGGTCTGGGTAGACCACGTGCTCGCTTGGCGGGTATGGGCTTTTTGCTTGATAGGTTGCAATGCCTTTGGTTTGCCAAAACGAGTCTGCAAATTGATTTACTAGCGCGAGCAATTGCTCAGCGTGTTCGCGCTCTATATGCTGTTTACACTTTGATGCAGTGAGCATAATTGAATGCACTAATGCATGCGTATCAGGAAACTGATCAAACTGAGGCTGTTTAAAGTAGTCGCCCCAAATTACGCGTACCTCTTCTTTTACTTTAGAAGCATGAATTTCTTTTTCGCGCACTAACCGCGCAAGTTGTGCAGTATTTGCTACTGATAGCGGTTGTTCTAATTCGTTAATAATGTCTATAAATCTAATTACACTTAATGCTGCAATTTGTGCCGTGCTTGGGTCGTATATTTTGCAAGGAATATCGCAATGCGCTGCTGCACTTTTAAATTTTAAGAGTTTATCTAGGCTGTTAATAAATGAGTAAAGCATACTGCGTTTCCTTATGATTTATTGCGCTTGGCACGTTTGTAAAACGAAAACGAAAAAGCGGCTACTACGGCTATAATGGCGCCATAAAATAGTAGGTGTAAGTACGCAGCAGACCAATGTGCGTGGTCGTGACCTTCGTGGGCAAAAAGCGGTAAGCTCACCATGGCTATAAAAATAACGAGTAAATTTTTCAATTGTTTATCTCCTTTAATTAAGACTCTGTGTTGCAAACGAGATGGGTGTAAATGAATGCGTTTTAACAAACACCATAAGCTCACTGCGGTTTTTACTTAGCCCCCACAATAAAGCCGATAAGTCGTTGTGCTTATTGCTGTTGCTAAGCTGTTTTTCTAGGCGCTGTTGGGCTTGTTTTAATAAACTGTAGGCTGAGCCGCATTGCATTTGCTGTGTGAGTAACGCTGCTAAATTATGATGGGCGACCAACATGGCACATACAGCGGCTTTATCGGTTAGGTGTGCACTTAACAAGTTATTAGATAACGACAAAGCAACATGGTAGTGGCTTTTAGCACTTTTAATATTGCCATTGTTAAAGCATTCGTTACCTGCTTTTGTATAGCTTTGCCACTGCTGGTACTCGCTTAAATTGTGCATATATTAGTGCTCTGTAAGGTGTTGTGGGTGTTGTAATGCAAGCTTTTTAAGCTGCGTAATACACGTAAAAACAAAATCACTGAGTTTGTCGTCACAATAAAAAAGGTCGTATAGCAGGCTAATTGATTGTGCTAGGGCGTTATGGGCTGCGTGTTTTTCGCCTAAAAAATACAGCGTGGCATACAGGCGCTCTGTAAGTGAGGTTATTTGGATAAGCTGCGTTTTATCGGCGTAATTATGCATTTGCGTTAGCAGTGTAACGCTTTCTAGCGCACTACCTAAATGCGGTAATGCCTGTGCAAACTGATACTGTTTAAATAATGCCTCGCCACTTAATTGTGCGGTTTCAATATCTATAAGTGCTTGCTCAGGTTGGCATAAAACATGTTGTTTATGCCTAGCGCACAGAAATGGCAAAGCCATAATATGTTCCTCATTTATTTACTTGCTAAAACTGTAAAGCAGAAACACAAATAGATCAAATGATAATTGTTTTTATTTGTATTGGTGGGTGTTTGTGTTTTATTGGGGTGGTATAAAGCGTATTATAAATATATGATATTGATTATTATTTCTATTAACCAGGTATGTAAAGTGTGTATGAAAAGGTCTATGTTAGCTCTGGCGTTAGTAACTGGTTTGAGCGGTTGTAGTACAACAAATGTGCTGCCTGATAACAGCTCATCGTTATATTTTTCAGCACTTTACAATGCACAAGCAAAGCCTGTTAGCTCTGTATTATTAGAGCCAACTCTTTTAAATGCCGATGTGATTTTAGTGGGTGAATGGCATACACACCCAGGTGTGCATTTATTTCAGGCAAAGTTATTTGAGCAATTAAGCAAAAGTAATAAACGCACTGCCCTTTCGCTTGAACAATTTAGCCGTGCCGATCAGCCTATTATAAATCAGTACGTTAAGGGGGAAATTGGCGAGCAATATTTAATTGATAACACCCAAGCGTGGCCCAATTACAAAAGCGACTACCGTGCGCTTATAGAGCTGGCAAAAACGAACAATAGCGATGTAATAGCTGCCAATGCGCCTAAAAACATTGTTACATGTATTGGCAGGCAAGGCATAAGTTATGTAAATAAGCTTGATGAAACACAGCAAAGCTTCATTGCGAGTACTATTGATACGTCCCCCAGTGATTATAAACAACGCTTTATGGCATCAATGCACCACGGCTCGCCCAGTCAAAACGAAAATTATTATGCCGCGCAAGTCACCTGGGATGAAACCATGGGGGAGTCTATCGTTAACTATTTAAATAATCATCAAGATGCGCAGGTAATGCATATTGCGGGCGATTTTCATGTAAAAAATGGCCAAGGTATAGCGCGTGTTATTAAGCGTTTAGCGCCAGAGCTAAATGTTGTTTGGATATCGCCGGTAACAAGTGTGCAAGCTAATCAAACAGGGTATCAGTTGCAGGTTAACGCGTTGCCACCTCGTTATGTGCAAAAACAGCATCAACAAGCCGCTTTTAAAGCATTAGCTAAACGCGGAAAAAAAACACAGTGCCAACAATAGGTTGGCAGTGTGTTTGTGTAATACACTTTTTGCTATTTATTTAAGTGTAAATGTGCCTTTCATCATGGCGTAATGACCCGGGAAAGAGCAAAAATAAGTATAATCGGTTCCGGCAGTTAAGCCGCTGGTATTAAAGGTCACTTCGGTTGTTTTACCGCCACCAATAATGTCTGTTGCGGCAAGTACGCGGCTATCATTAGGTTTTAAGTACTGGTTGCTAAGCCCTGCTGCGTTGCCATCGGTGATAATACCTTGCATGTTTTGCTCAGTAGATAGCACCCAGTTATGGCCCATTACATTGGCAGGTAATTTACCGGTGTGGCTAAGCTTTACGGTTACTTTTTTACAGCTTTTAGGGGCGCTAAGTGTTTTAGTTGAAAACTGCATCATGTCGTTTGCATCTATATTTAGTGTGCATTCGTCTGCATATACAGCATTGGCGCTAAGTAGTAGTGCACTAAGGGCCTGTTTATCTTTCGAGATTAAATTTGCAGCAGTATGTTTGGTTTTTAGGCAAGGCAGAGCCCGTGAAGTGTGGTTATTCCACATAAATAGGCGATAACGCAGCATAAATGCCAAACATGCGCTGCCCTTCGGGTTCTACCTAGGGACGATAAACTCCTTGTTGCTCGATTTTTACTTAGCCCACTAGGTTACAAACCTCGCGCCGCGATTTAATCGCCCCTAGATTGAACAAATTTTAATTCTGAAAGGTCAACAGGCCCTGGTTATTAACTTTTTCATACTGTTTCCTCTGTTTTAGTTAAGTTGTTACGTGCTTGATTAGTTAATGCAACCAGCGCTTTACGAACCTCTAGCGGGCTGTTGCACTGTGTTTTGAAATTAATAAAGTAGTTACGCTTTTGGCTTTGTATATAAAAGCCTGTGGGTAATAAGCCGCTCATTATTGGGGTGTTATCAGCAACGTTATAGTGCTGCATTAATATGAGCGACATAGCATCTTGGTGATCTTCATTCATATGGTTAATCATGCTTTGCTGCTGGTTTTCGTCCCAGTTTTTTGCCTCGTTTTGCCATTCGTTTTGCTCAAGCCAAAATATTTTGCCAAACCCGCCAATGTAACGCACTCGCACTACGTCTAATTGCCATAACTGAAAGTCGTGCGCATTGCGATAGCTAGCGGCTTCGGGGTATAGGGCAATATAGTTATTAAGTAAAGTGTGTGCTTGCTCACTTGGCACAATAGAGCCATCGCCTACAAGCGTTACTCGCCCGTGCTCGTTTTGATCGCCACTGTCGGCGGCGTCAAATACAGTAAGGCTCATACGGGAGTCGTGCTTTAAGTTTTTAGTGTGCTGGGCTATATCGCTAATAAAAAAGTATATACGGCCTTGTTCGTCGCACATATAGGGGGTTACTGAGCCAAACGGGTAGCCGCGTAAATTATTAGAAATGGTCGACATAACACCAGCATTGGTTTTGTAAACCAAGGTACGTGCATCGCTTAACGCTTGTTCTCTCATAAAAACTCCTGACGTTGAGAAAAAACCATGGGTGCATCGTTATAAGGGTGAGGGTTTACGTGCAGTTTCATGGCGTACATTTGTTGTAAGTTTTGTTCAGTTAGTACAGTGTTTATAGGCCCGCTTTGCAGCACTTTTTTGTTGTGCAGTAAAATAGCGTCGGTTGCATACAGGCTGGCCAAATTTAGATCGTGTATTGCTATAATAGCGCTGTTACCTTGCTCTACAAATGCTTTAACGCAGCTGAGCAGAGCATGCTGATGGCGCATATCAAGTGCGGATGTAGGCTCGTCGAGCAGCATGAGTTTTGGCTCGGCCGATTGTGTAAAGGCGTTTAGTTGCGCCAAAGTACGCGCCATATGCACACGTTGTTGCTCGCCGCCCGAAAGCGCACTTACGCGGCGAGTTAAGTAATTACTTAAATCCATAATAGCGGCGTATTTATGTACTTTTTCGCTTTGCATTTTTAATGACTCTACATACGGGTAGCGGCCCATAGCAATAAGCTCAAATACGGTAAAATCAAACCCTACATGGTTAGCTTGCATCATTACTGCGCGCTGTGTAGCTAGGCTTTTTTTAGCGTGAGTGGCCAGCGGCTTATTATTAAAAAGTACACTACCTGTAAAGGCGTGCATACCCGCTAAGGTATGTAGCAAAGTAGACTTACCCGCGCCATTTTCACCAAGTAATGCGACAAGTTGGCCTTGTTTAGCACTGCCATTAATGGTGTTTAAAACGTTGTGGTTGCCAAAGCCAACGCTTAGGTTGTTAAACGCGATCATGACCAAGCTCGCTTATTTTTAACGATTAAATAAATAAACAATGGCGCACCTAAAATCGCGGTTATAATGCCAATAGGTAGCTCTGCGGGCATAACTACTAAGCGGGCTAACCAGTCAGAAAGTAGCAATACTACTACGCCAATTAACATGCAAAGTGGCAGCATGTTACGTAAATGCGGCCCCACCATTAAGCGGGCAATATGCGGGACTACTAAACCAACAAACCCTATTAAACCAGTAAGCGCCACAACCGCACCCACGCCTAATGCAACAAGTATAATTACATATAGTTTGAGTTTGCTGGTGTCTACTCCTAGGTACTGAGCTTGTGATTCGCCAATAAGGAGCAAGTTCATGGGCTCTTTTAACCGCCACAGGCCAATAAGGCTAATAAGCAGTAACGGTAAAGCTTGAATAATAGTGCCCCAGCTTGCTCCGCCTAATGAGCCCATGGTCCAGTAATTTATTAATCGTAGTGCGCTGTCGTCGGCAAAAAAACTCAGTAGCCCAATAACAGCAAATGCTAATGCGTTAATGGCAACCCCCACCAATATAAGTGTGGTGATGTTTATTTGCCCCTGCTGCTTGGCAATAAAATATACCAGCGAGGTTACCCCAAGCGCCCCTAAAAACGCGGCATAAGGTAAATACAACTGAGCGTTAAAATTAAACTGAGCGCTAAGGGCAATAAATGCTACTGCAACCATGGCCGCACCCGCACTAATGCCAATAATGGATGGGTCGGCCAATGGGTTGCGACACAGCGCTTGCGTTGAAGCGCCCGTTTGGGCAAGTACCAACCCGACAAGCACAGCAAGCATAAAGCGTGGCAAACGAATTTGCATTACTACATTAATTTGCAGTGCATCAAACTGACTAAAGCGCTCGGGCGCAAGCCACGCAATGGTTAAACGCCAATCCCACCCGGCAGGCCCATACCCAATGCTAAGTAGCGCCAAAGCAAAAACGCACATAGAGGCTAAAAGCATCCATTTATGGGCTGGGCTAAGGGTTACAGGCCTAAAACGGCTCAATGTTAGGGTGTTCATAAGTTAGCTTTATACTCGCTAAGCGTATTAATTGCTGTGGCGATACGCGGCGACATGCCAAGCGAAAGTAGGCTATCCATTACAAGTAAGTTACAGGTTTGCGCCGCTTTTAATAAACGTAGTGTAGGCTGTTCGCAAAAAGCCTGCTTACCGCCAAGGCTGTGTACAACATGGGCTGGGGCTACTAAAAAATCGGGCTGACTTACAGCCAGCACCTCAGTGTTAATTGCTTTAAAGCCTGAATGCGTAGCGCCTATATTAGTAATGCCTGCGTAGCTAAATAATAAATTAGGCACGGTTTCTTGCCCGGCGGCAACAAGCCCGCGCTCATTAGCTGAGAGTAAAAATAGCGCGCTGTGCGTTTGCTGTTTTGCCTTTTTGGGCAGCGATTTTTTAATTTGAGCAATAAGTGACTGTGCTTTTTGCTGGGCGTTTAAATCGTCACCCAGGCGTTTAATTAGCGCAAGTAGCTCGTTAACAGAAGTAGGCTTTTTATAATGAATGAGCTTAACCCCTGTTGCCTCAATTTGCTTAAGTGCTTGGCTTCGTCCTGCGCCTTCAAGCGCTAATAAGGTGGTTGGGCGCATAGAAAGTACGCCTTCTGCTGCTAAATCGCGATAATAACCCACCTGCGGTAACTGCGTAGCTTGTTGCGGGTACATGCTAGATTGATCAACCGCTACAAGGTTATTTTGTTGGCCTAGCGCATAAATTATTTCAGTAAGGGTGCCGCCCGCGCTAATAACGCGTTCTTGCGCAAGTGCAGGTTGGGCCATTAAAGCAAACACTATAAATAGGTATTTCATTACATACTCCGGTTTTTATTTTTGGTTATTATAATCAATTAAATCTAAATGAAAATGATTATCATAATTAATTGATCTTAATTTGACTTAGTTGTAACATCTCCGCCATAAATAATAACTATTATCATTTGGAGTTGAAATGAATCCCTCTGCATTTAAATTTACTGCTATAGCAACCTTATTACTTGGCTCGGGTACGGCCATTGCCGAAAACATAATTGACGATCATATTGTTGTAAGTGGCTCGCGCTTTGAACAAAAGCTTAAAGATGTAACAGGCTCAGTAACGGTTATTACCGAGCAAGACATAGAGCGCCAGCTAGCAGTAGATTTACAAACCATGTTTAAATACGATCCTAGCATTGCAACCACAGGCAGTGGCGCAGGCGCGCAAACACTTACCGTGCGTGGTGTTGGTGGTAACCGTGTTGTATTTATAAAAGATGGCCGACGCACTAACGATGGTTACGCAGGTGGAGGGGGTTATTTAGTTGGCCGCAATTACTTTGATGTTGCAGGCGTAAAACAAGTAGAAGTAGCCAAAGGTGCTGCATCGTCTTTGTATGGCTCTGATGCACTGGGTGGTATTGTGGTTATAACCACCAAAGATCCAAGCGATTATTTAAAAGATAACAGCAGCTTTGTAAAAATGGCACTTGGGTATCAAGGTAAAAGCAACCAAGTTGCCGCCGATATTACTGCTGCAAAAGATTTAGGCGACTTTGCTGTAAGCGCCGTTTATAGCCACCGCGACAGCGAAGAAGTACAAAATTATGATGAAAACTTACCCGGTTATGATGCGAAATCGGACGCTTTATTAGTTAAATTTGAGCAACAGCTTGATGAAAAACGCACAGTTAAATACACCCTCGATTACTTTAACCAAACAACTGAGCAAGTAATTACTCCCACCGTTCAAGAAACTGAGGAAGACGACACTAATTGGTCACTAGCGCTAGATTACCACTCAGAGGTAGCAACAGCGGCGTTTGATAAATGGCACGGGCAAGTGTCTTACAGTAGTTACGAGCAACAAAGCGACCAAATTAGTGGCGCAAGCACCTACACCGATTATAACGACTATCGTTTTGAGCAAAATATTTTAGGTTTAAAAGCGGTATTTAATAAAGGACTTAAAGGAGAAACCACCGATCACGAAGTGGTATATGGGATTGATATAGACTTATACGACACCACCCGCCCACGTTTTAAAACCCGTGTTTTAGCTGATGGCACGGTTGATTTTACAGACCAAAAACAAAAAGCATTCCCGGGGGCAGATACCTCTTTAATTGGTGCCTACGTACAAGACAGTATTTCGTTTAAAAACAGTGCGTGGTCGGTTATTGCTGGTGTGCGATATGATTACTACACCCTAGAAGCTAAAAATGATGAGCTTTACTTGGATGCGCAGCTTGATGATATTACCGAATCTGCTTTCTCACCTAAGCTAGGTGTTATATATCAAGTGGATGATAACTTATCGTGGTACGGGCAATACGTACGAGGCTTTAAAATACCACCACACGACCAAGCTTATCAAAGCCATGGCGTTGAGCCGTTTTATCAAATATTACCAAACGCCGATTTAGACCCAGAAAGCAGTGACTCATTTGAGCTTGGGTTAAGATACGCCAGCAGCGATATTAGCGTAAATTTAAGCGCTTTTTATGCAGCATACGATGACTTTATTGAAACCGCCGTAGTGGGTGTTGAGCCAACATATATTCCTGGCGTAAACAAAACCCTGTTTCAGTATCAAAATATTCGTGAGACCCAAATAAGCGGCGTGGAAGCCGGAATTGCCATGTATGTAGCCGAAAATATACTACTAGAGGCAAATGTGGCCTATGTTGATGGTGAAAATAAAGAAACCGATCAGCCACTTACCAGTATCAGCCCGCTAAACGGCTCGGTATTGTTAAGCACGGAGCTTGGCAATGTTAACTGGACCGCTGCGTGGCGTTTAGCTAAATCGCAATCGGACGTGGTACTTGATACAAACGGCGACAAAACCACCCAAGGGCATGGATACGGCGTTGTTGATTTATACGCAAACTACGAATGGCAAGCGTGGCAATTAAATGTAGGTGTACTTAATTTGCTTGATAAAGAATATATACCTTTTGAGCTAATTGCAGGGCAATCTTCAAGTGCTGACTTTAGCCAATACACCCAACCTGGGCGTAACTTTTCAGCCAAAATAAGCTATGAGTTTTAATTAGCACTTAGAATATTAAATAACAACAAACGCTGTATATAGCTGCAGCGTTTGTTTATTTTTAAGATGACACCCATCTTAACTTTTCGGTATTAATTAGAACCTAGATTCTGGCAGAATAATGTCCTGATTTATAAATTTAACCTAACACCCACTTACATAATCCATAACTAAATTAGAATTAGAATGACACCCATCTCAATTTTTAAATAAATCGACATAATCAACTAGCCAATTTTAAAAATTCATAAACTAATGGCTTATTTAAAGGCATTTACGGCAGAGCCAATACACCCAACCTGGGCGTAACTTTTCAGCCAAAATAAGCTATGAGTTTTAATTAGCACTTAGAATATTAAATAACAACAAACGCTGTATATAGCTGCAGCGTTTGTTTATTTTAAAATTTAAGATGACACCCATTTTAACTTTTCGGTATTAATTAGAACCTAGATTCTGGCAGAATAATGTCCTGATTTATAAATTTAACCTAACACCCACTTAAATAATCCATAACTAAATTAGAATTAGAATGACACCCATCTCAATTTTTAAATAAATCGACATAATCAACTAGCCAATTTTAAAAATTCATAAACTAATGACTTATTTAAAGGCATTTACGGCAGCACATTTTAAAAATGTACTGTTATGTATATGGTTAGCTAAATTAAGGGCATGCTTAAACCTGCAGCAAGGCAGTTTTAAAACTATTAAGAAGGTTTTAGGCTAGTAGCTTTTTACAATTACTATAATTTACTCGTCGCTTTTTATTTAAGTGTTCGCAGTAACTTACATGTGATTGCGGCTTACCTACAGCGCCGTGAAATACGCGGGTAAAATCAGTAGTGAGTTTTAACCAATTCTCTGGTGATATGTTTACTCTTTCTAATAAAGGGAGCTGGGTGTTTTCAATAAATCCTGGTTTATCATTGCGAATAATTCGCCCTGTGAGTTCAACTAATTCAAGGTAATATTTAAGCTCGAACGGTAAACCTTTTGGCATAAATTTACGGGGTTTACCTGCAAACTTTAAAAGTTGTTTGGGCTGCTTTGCATTTTCAGCACTTTGAATTCGCTTTTGCACACTGGTAAAGTGCGAGCTTTCAGGAGTTTTTGCTACTTTTGCTCTTATTGGGTTTAAATCAACGTAAGCCATACAAGCTGCAAGGGCTGCCTCATCAAGAAGAGCTTGTGATTTAAAGCGCCCTTCCCAAAATCGGCCAGTGCATTTATCTTCTTTATTAGCTTTTCGAGCAATATGTTCGTTTAAAACTCGCATAAACCAGCTAATGCTAGATAACCTTTCTCTGTATTGAATAATAGTTTGGCTTAAAAAATAGCGCTCAGTATTGCTTAGCTCCTCACCTTGTAAAAATTTTTGCGTTAGTGGTGTACCTTTACATAGCTTATGCCAGCGCAACACTATGGCTTTATCATTCAATCTATTTGCTTTTTTATCATCAACATAAAGCACAATGTGCGTGTGATTACTCATAACTGCATAAGCACATATATCGATACAAAATATTTTAGCGAGGCTAAATAGCTTTTGCTCTACCCAGCCCCTTCGGTGTTCGTAAGATTTGCCAGTTAATGAGTCTTCGCCGCATAAGTAAGCATGGCGCACACAGCGCGAAATACAGTGATAATATTTTGTATCGGCCAAACTTATTTGGCGTTTTCTTGCAATAGCCATGTGACACCTGTTTATTTATTGAGCTAAATAAACTTTAGTTGCTAAATGGTTAGAATACAAAATTAACAGTGGGTGTCATCGTAAATTTTGTTGGGCAGAGCTTGATGAGTTTGTAGGTGAGGCTTACTTTGTATATTAAGGCATCTTGTAAGTTACGCAATGCTGATTATGCTGGCAAACTTGTACTCATTAAATACTAAGTAACACTTTATAAACCAGCGCTTTTTAAGCTCAAGCGCTGGCTATTTATAAATTAATTATCCGCAAAATCTTTTGTTTCTAAATAGCTTGGCACGCTTTTAAAACATGCCTCTAGCTTGCTTTTCAGCGCAGCGTTTACCGAAGTATTTATAGCAACATCACACTTTAACTCCCCATTATATTCCCCCCTATTAAGCGGCACTAAGCTTAATGAGTCATAGCTTGGCTTGCTTTGTATTTTATGAATTACCAAGCCTTGCTGTGCTGTTAGCTTTATTAACTCAAACGCATTTTTGCGTGCTTTATTGGTCGTTATTTTTTCAACATATAACGGGTTTTTAAAAGTTAGCTTGGTAGTAAAAAGTGCTTTGCCACCGCGTTCAAAATGGCCGTTAAATACAGTTACATTTAAGGTGGGTGTCTTCTTATTTATTAATAAATTTAGATCAAATTTGGTTGGTAAAATAGTGATCTGACGTTGCTCGTCTGCTGCTTTTTTTAAAATGTTTTTGATAGTTTCAAGTTGAGTATCACTTTTACTTTTTAGGTGGGTGTCTTCAATAGTTACTTCATTTTTGGGGTGGGTGTCTTCATTAGTTACTTCATACACTATTTGGTAGTCGTGTGGCGGGGCGTATAACGGCATGTGGCTAGCCAGTACTTTATCGCCTGCTAATATAAGCGCCATGCCATGAAATCCCACGTAGCTGTGGGCTTTATGTGTGTTGTGCGCATTGTGTTGCGGTGTGTTTGCAAGCGCTGCGCTCGAAAATATAATAAAAACTAGCAGTATGTGTTTCATGTTAATGCTCAAAAAATAAATATAGCGTTACTATAAGCTAGTTTTTATGTATAAATAATCGATAATAAGTTATTAGTTGTTTCCTTTTAATCAATACGGTTTGGCGTTATGCATTTAGACGACATTGAAAAAGTAATTCATATGGCGGGTTCGCAAAATCTGCATACAACCGCTAAGCATTTTAGTATTACCCCTGGGGCGCTGTCTAAAACGCTAAAAAAGGTTGAGGCAAACTTAGCCACGGAGCTGTTTAACCGTGTAGGCAAAACCTTAGTACTTAATGATAAAGGCAAAGAGTTTGTTAAGCACAGTAGCGATTTAGTTCATAATTACCAGCAGCTTACTAGCCGTTTTAAAAGTGATAATCATAAATTTAATGCGGTTGTTGCAGGCCCTGCCATGTTACTTAAAAGTGGCCTTAAAAAGCTGCTTACTCCTCTTAGTAACCTGCCCTGCTCGGTGCGTATTAATAATGTTTTTGAAGGTGAAGCCATAAGCCAAGTTGCGTCGGGCTCGGCGCATATTGCGCTAGTTACTCGCGAGGCACTAAATAATAGCTCACATACTAATTTAGTGGCGGTTGATGTATTTAATACTGGGTTTAGTGTGGCTGCGCACGCTTCGCATCAGCTAATACAACAAGGTACATTAACGCTTAATAAAAACCAATTACTGCACGCGGCTTTTGCATGCCCTTTGTTTTCGCCGTTATGCGGCCTCGAGCAAGGCATTGGCTCCGACGGCTGGCAAGATCACACTGCCCCGCGCAATATTGTATTTAGATGTAGCGACTACAGTGCATTAATAGAAGTAGTACAAAGTGGTTTGGCGTTAGCGTATTTACCTAACTTTGTGATTGACGACTTAGGGCTTACAAAATTAACTGTAAAGGGGGTTAACAATCACTACACTGAAAGCATTGTAATGATATACAAACCTTCAAAGGCCGATGGTTGGCTGAATAAACTTATGCATTCTTTATAAAAAAGCGCTTAAAAATATAAAGCGCCTTAACCACTACATTAAGACGCTTTAGGATGAAAACTTTAATTTGCTAGCTATTAAAAATTATAAGCTAACGACATTTTAAATTGAGTTGGCGCACCTGGGTAAACCCATAAAGCGTTGTAGCTGCTTTCGGCGTAATCTTCATCAAAAATGTTATTTACACTTACATTAAGTTCGGTTTGCTCGGTTAAATTAACTTGGCCAAACACGCCTACTAATTGGTAGCTTGGTAGCCTAAAACTTAAATCGGCGGCATCACCTAAACGGCTACTTGTGTATTGGTAACTTGCCCCAAACTCAAGCTCTTTGCCCATTAATGCTGTTTGATGGCTAAGCGTAAGGTTTAAGTTGTTTTTTGGTACATTTACCAGCGGGCTACCTTTTTCAATTGGTACGCCCCAATCGGCATTAATAATGTCGTTTGCTGTGGTGGCATCTATATAGGCATACGATAAGTTAAACGCGGTTGCATCAGTAATATAGGTGTTTAAATCAAGCTCAAACCCTTTGCTATCGGCTTTACCAATAGGCGCCGAAAAACCAACGTTTACCGGGTCTGCCACTAACATATTACTTTTAGAAGCATCAAAAAATGCCACTGTACCGTTTACGCCTAAGTATTCAAACTTAGCACCAACTTCAAACGAGTCGCTGTATTCAAAGCCAAACGGGTCGCCGCTTGCATCAGTACCACTTAGTGGTAAAAAGCCTTCTGAGTAACTGCTGTATAAGGTGAGTGCATTATTAAGCTCGTACACTAGGCCAACACGTGGGCTTATTTGGCTTTGTGAACTGGTTGAAAAAACGCCGCTGTTGGTTTCTAAAATGTCTTGGTCAACGCTGTCAAATCGTAGGCCAACTAATAGCTTAAATTTATCGGTAATATCCATTTGGTCTTGAACGTAAATACCGTATGCGTTTTGCTCTTCGTCGTTTTCGTAAAGTAGGCTTACTTCTGGGCGCTCAACATCGTAATTTGGCTCAAAAATATCAACAGTATATGTACCGTTACCGCCACGGTAGCGTGAAAGCGCTGTACGTAAATCGTATTTATATGCATCGGCACCTATTAGTAAGTGATGCGTAATACCTGCTGTGTCTACACTGCCGCTTAGCTCAAACTTTACACTTAAATCTTCTACTTCGTAGTCGCGATAGCGCTGCTGGCGGGTAAGCGTGCGGCCATCGTCAAATAAAGATTGGCGCGATGGCGAAAGCTCAGCATCCGACGAAAACCCCGTTAATGTAGAGCTGCGATAGTTTGCACCGGCCACTAACGACCAATCATCGTTAATATCGTGATTTAGTGTAATTTGGTGACCGCGCGAATACACCTGCGTGTCGCCATCGTTTGGGTTACCTAAATAACGCGAGCTTGGTACGGTGTCAAAATCGTTATTAAGAACAACAACGCCACGGTCAAATAGCTGAGCTAAATCTACGTATTCAAACTCATACGTTACACTGGTCGATGCGTTTATTTGATGATAAACAGACGGCGTAATCACCTTTTTATTGGTGTACACCTCATCACGGTAGCTGTCGCTATCTTGCCACGCGCCATTTATTCTAAACGCAGTAGTATCGCTAATGTCGTTAGTGTAATCGCCTTCAATACGATTAAAACTGTCGCTACCTAAGCTTAGTTTTAGTTCACCTTGAGAATCAAACTGTGGCTTTTTGGTCACAATATTTACAGTACCGCCGGGCTCCGAGCGCCCATAAAGTGCCGAGCCTGGGCCTTTTAGTACTTCTATGTAGTCAATGTTAGATACATCACGTGGGCCGCTAAAACCACGCCCGCCGCTAAAGCCATTAATTAAATAGCCCGATGGCATGTTTTCGTTACCCGAAAGGCCACGAATAGAAAAGCTATCCCATAATGCGCCACTGTTATTTTTGCGCGAAATACTCGCCGAAAAATCAAGCGCGTCTTGTAATTCGGTTATGCCTTTTTGATCAAGCGCAGCGCTGCTAACACTTACAATAGACTGCGGCATTTGCTTTTGAGGAATGTCGCCACGGTAAGCTTGTTTATAAGTAACAGATATTTTTTCTATTTCGTCGGTTTGCTCTTGCGCAAGTGTTTGCACACTCATGCCTAAACAGGCTAAATAAATTAAAGAGTACTTCATGATGATAATAGGGAATAAGAAAATGTGATATTATAACGATAAGTTTAGCATGTGTTACTTTATAACAAAAAGACTTTTTTGAATTTAAAAATTGCATTAGCAGCTTTGTATACATCACGTTAGTATGGTGTTCTATTTAGGTTACATAACGATAATTATATGAGCATAAAAACAAACGCATTAATTTACTTTTTAGCCTTTTGCAGTGGTTTTTGCATTATGGGTATTGAGCTTTTAGGTGGGCGTATATTAGCGCCTTATTTTGGCAGTAGTGTACATATTTGGGGCAGTATAATTACCGTATTTATGCTTAGCCTTTCATTTGGTTATTTACTTGGTGGTAAGCTCAGTACTAAAAATGCATCGCTTACTAAATATGGGCTAATATTTTTAACTGCCAGTATTATGGTGGTGCCTATAGCGCTTTTTTCGCAGCCAATAATGGAATTTATTTTTACCCACATTGAAGATACACGCTATGGTTCTTTGCTTGCCTCTACGGCTTTGTTTTTTATTCCTACCGTTATTTTAGGCATGATCTCGCCTTACTCGGTGCGTTTATTAGTTACTGATAGCGAAAAAAGCGGCCAAGTGGCGGGTATTTTATACTTTGTAAGCACGCTGGGCAGTGCTTTGGGCACTATTATTACCTCGTTTTACTTTGTACTGGCGTTTGATGTAAACACTATAATTAGCGCATTTGCGTCTACGCTTGGCTTACTTGGCGTACTGGCTATTGTTATTAATAATATTGCAGGTAATAAGGAGTTGGCCCATGCTTAAATACTTACTTTTAGCTGCCAGTGTGTTTTCAGGTGCAGCGTTTAGTAATGCAATACACGAAGAGCGCTCCTTGTATCGCAATATTATTGTTGATGAAACACGCGACTTACGCTGCTTAAAATTTAATACAAAAAGTAGCCAAACCAGCCAAAGCTGCATGTATAAAAACGACCCTGACAAACTGGTTTTTAACTACACCAAGCTTACGTTTGCCAGTCTTTTAGTAACACAAAGTCCCAAAAACGTGCTTATTATAGGACTAGGTGGCGGGACACTTTCTAATGTAATTCATGAGCTTTACCCTGCGGCTAAAATTCATAATGTTGAAATAGATCCAGCCGTTTTAAAAGTAGCTCGCGATTACTTTAATTTTATAGAAACCGACAACGTTACATCAAGCGTGCAAGACGGCCGTATATTTATAAAACGCGCCGCTATTAAAAAGCAAAAGTACGACTGGATCATTCTTGATGCATTTAATGGTGACTACATTCCAGAGCATTTGCTTACTAAAGAGTTTTTTGAAGAGGTTAAAAGTGTACTTGCCGAAGGCGGTGTTATTGCAGCTAATACGTTTTCGAGCAGCAAATTATACGAGCATGAGTCGGCAACCTACCATAGTGTATTTGGCGACTTTATAAACGTAAGCCGCCCTAATCGCTCTAACCGTATTATTTTAGCAGGCGTTAAAGCCATGCCAACGCAGGCGCAGCTTAACGAACGCATTAACGCCCTTGCGCCACGTTTAAAAAAATACGATGTAGATATAAAAGCAATTAGTACCTATATGCAAAGCACCAAAAACAACCAAAACTGGCCAGCAAATACCAAAATACTAACCGATCAATACTCCCCCGCTAACCTTCTTAATTTTTAAAACTTATAGAGTATATTTAGCCCCAGCTTTGGGGCTTTTTTATTTACCAACTACCGCAACATTTACTTAGCACGCTAACTAATGTTAAAGTAGTTAGCATGCTAACTAACTTGAGGTGGTTATGACTACTCAAAAACCTTTTCACGAAACGCTCGATTTAACCTTAATTGGTAATATGGGCCGCGTTCATAGGTTATGCCGTGAAGCGGTTACTATCGCAGTAGAGCCATTAGGGCTTACGCAATCGCGCTGGACCGCACTTATGCATATAGATATGCATGGCGAAGGATTAACTCAACTTGAACTTGCCAATAGCCTAGGTATAGAAATGCCTTCACTTACCCGTACATTAAAGCAGCTAGAAGAGCAGTGTTTAATTACCCGCAAAGTTGATGAGCACGATAAACGCAGCAAAAAAATCTATTTTACCAAGCAAGGCGGCACTGTTTTACAGTCGCTAAACGAAAAACTCATTGATATTAAAAGCCAACTTTATAGCGGCCTAAGCACTGGGCAGCTCGACGCACTCGCGCATGGCATAGTTGAAATAGAAAAAAACGCACTAAACTGTATTCAAAACCAAGTTAAAGGGTAAAGCACGTAATGACCCCGGATCAAAAATTTACACGTTATGTAAGGCTCTCGTTAGCGACGTTTGTAGTTATATTTGTATATTATTTAATTGCCGATATGTTTATGCCGGTAACGCCACAGGCACGGGTTTATCACCCTGTTGTGCAAATAGCACCGCAAATAAGTGGCCGTGTGACTAAGGTGTTGGTTAATAATAATCAAACCGTAAAGGCTGGCGATGTATTGTTTGAAATAGACTCAGGCCCTTATAAATTAGCGCTCGAACAAGCACAGCTCGCCCTTGACGATGCCAAATTACAAAATAAACGCCTAGATACCAATGTAAAAGCTCTTGAGGCGCAAATTTCGGCTGCCAAAGCTAAGCTGCACGAACAGCAATTACTTAATAATCGTGGCGAAGCATTATTTAAGCAACGCTCTATCTCTGAACAAGAGCTTGAAAGCATTAAAGCTAACTTTGAAGCCAGTAAGTCAGATGTTGCCTCATTACAGGCGCAATTAGCTGAGGCAGTACTTGCCCGTGGCGAAAGCGGTGCGCAAAATTTAGCGCTTCGCCACGCTGCAAACCAATTAGCACAGGCCGAGCTTAACTTATCGTACACCCAAGTAAGAGCGCTAAGTGCGGGTGTGGTGTCTAACTTGCAACTACTTGATGGTGCGTATGCGGTAACAGGTAGCCCACTTTTAGCTATTGTGGCAAACAAAGCCGATTTAGTGGCTGATTTTAGAGAAAAGTCATTACGCAATATGAAACCGGGCAGCTTGGCTCGTGTTGTGTTTGATAGCCGCCCAGGTGAGGTTTACAACGCACATATAAGTACATTTGAGGCTGGTGTTAGCGATGGGCAACTCAGTGCTAATGGCTCGCTTAGTAGTACTGAAACAAGTAACCGTTGGGTACGCGATGCGCAGCGTCAGCGTATCCATTTAGTGATGCCAGATAACGCCAAATTAATTGCTAATATGCCAAGTGGCGCACGTGCAACAGTGCAACTACTGCCTGAGTCTACAATTGGGCAGTGGCTAGCGTCTGCTCAAATTAGGTTTATTAGTTGGTTACACTACATTTATTAATGGAGGCGGTATGAGCAAAGTTGTAAGCCAAGCGCCGCAATTAGACTCAAACGGTTTACGCCAAGCGTTGCGTATAGCCGGTGGCTGTACCATAGGGTTTACTATTAGTAAGTTAATGAACTGGCCTTACGGTATATTTTTTACAGTGTACCCCATGCTGTTACTTGGTTTAGTGCCGGTATTAAATAAAAGCATAGTGCGCCAGTTTTTAGCCAGTGCTGCAATTAGTATTCCTATGGTGTTAGTTATGCAGGGCTTGTTTTCGCATTTACCTGTTTTAATGACCATTATTGTATTTTTAGCGTTTTGTTTTTTGTTTTATCAAATGAGCTCAGGCGCGGCTTTTTTATTTGGTGCGCTAGGTGTGGTGGGGTTATCTATTCAGCTGCACTTTTCAAGTTATGTAACGGGTACAAGCAGCGTATATCCGCTTATTTTAAGTAATGGTTTGGCGACCCTACTCTCTACGGCTATCGCTTTTGCTATGCATGGTATTTTCCCCGATGTAACCGCGCGTGCCGTGAGAGCGGTACCTGCAAAGGAAAAAGAGAGTATTCGCCATGAGGTATTACTGTGCGCAACGGTCGCTACGCTTTCGTTTGTGGTGTTTCAGGTGCTGGATTTGCAAGATTCAATATCGGCGCAAGCCTCATCGGTGTTAATTTTGTTTTCATTGTGCTGGAAAGCGGCAGGTATGGCAGGTTGGCAGCGTGCTATTGGCACACTCATTGGGTGTAATGCGGCGTTGTTAGCGCAAGTTTTACTTTATAACCACACCGACTTTTTACTTTTTCCGGTATTAATATTATGGACACTTTCGTTTGTGTTTAGCCGCTTTCATATTATAGGTGGCGGCGCACCGGGCATAGGGTTTGGCGTACTAACTACCTTTGGTATTTTGTTTGGCAACTCTCTTGGCCCAGGGCAAGATTTAGTTTACAGCGCGCTGTATCGCTTTAGCTCTGTAGCGGTGGCTATTGTGGCCAGTTTATCTGCGGTGTATGTGATGCACCATATATTAAACCGCTTTAGTGCCACCCGCCATCATACCTATGAGTAGTTTGTTTACGCCTAGAGGTAATTTTACCTGTAGGCGGTGCAGCCCATCACGCAAACAAGTTTCGCGTCTACAAGTAATTTATACTCAAAGGTTAGGATATGCCGTAGGCACAGAGCTCGCTCGCGCGAAAAGCGAAGCTTTACAGTTCTGAACATGCCTTAATTGATGCAGCTATGGCTGAGGCACTTTGTTTTGAATATCCACCGCCACCAGTAACTACAGTAGGTATATCTAGGTTTTTCAAATATGTAAGTATGGCTTTCTCTCGCTTAGCAACATCTTCAACAGTAAGCTCAAAACCACCTAACTTATCAACGGCTAACACATCAGTTCCAGCAATAATAAATGCTAAAGCATAATCAGTTTCTACTAACTTTAGCGCTTGATTTAAATTATCCAAGTATTCATGGCCTTCAATGCCACTTTTCAATGGAACGGGGAAGTTAACTCTATTACGCGTAAAATCAGAGGTTGGATAAATATCTGCGTTGTATACATCTAGTAAATGTACATTTTGGTTATCCTTGAAAGAGTATGCATTACCGTTACCGTGATGAGCATCAACATCTATAATTAATACTTTATCCGTTTCACTTAATTGGCCATTTTTACATAATTGCTGATAACTAATTCCAATATCATTATAAATACAAAAGCCTTCCATATTAACATTGCTAGCGTGATGGAAGCCTCCTGATAAATTCCACATAATATCGCCAGAGCTTAATGCTTTTTCAGCACCTAGCAAAGTTCCCGCAACAGCTAAGCGCATAGGTAGCAAAATTTTATTATCTAGAAAATTAAAACTAACGAAAGGAATTTTCGGAACTTCCAAAGCCCTCAGTATAAGCGTTTTACTTAAAACCAATTTTCGCATTAATTCATTGAGATATTCATTGATCTTGACTGACGAAACAGGCCCCTGTGGGTAGATTATTTCAATATCTAAGTTATCAAGTTCTGTAATTACTTTTGCAAACTTTTCACCATCAAATGGGTGTAAGTATTTTAGTAATCCTAATTGATAATTAAAGCGGGGCTCATAAATAATTTTCATGTCTATGCATTTTCCGTTTCTGCAAGTTCCTTAGCGTAACGTAAAACTTCATGGGGCGTCCATATACCACCACCTAATGTTCTTGCTAATTTACCATATGCACCAGCATTAGGCTTAAAACTAGGCTCTTTAGCACAGGCAACTCGTAAGCAATCAGCTACAACATTTGAACAATTGAATTTAGCTAGCTGGTATTGAGGTATATTTTCCATTAAAGAAACAACATAGTCTTCTAAGGCACTCGTATTTGCGCCTGAAATAGTAACAGTTATGGGGCGGCGGTTACCCTCACTTTCAATATCAAACTCCAGTGCTTGCATAAAGTGACCAGGACGACGACGCTTTATTTTTAAATCTTTTTTACCAGCATCATCAGCTGGCCAAAAGCTAATGTAAGTAGTGCCAAATGAAATTGAAGCATGACCTACCATACTTCCGTGAGGTAACCAGACGTGTACTTTTAGCATAATAAAATCCTTTTTTGTATTTTCCTAATTGAGGTTCAATTTATATATTTGAAGACTAAAAATCAATACATAGAACTAGAATCTTTCTTACAGTGAATTACGTATTATGAATTTATACTCTTACACTCTACCTCCTGCTTCGCTTTGCTAAATTAACGGCACTTTGTTTATGGGCCTTGCCCATTACGCAAACAAGTTTCGCGTCTACAAGTAATTAAAATCCAATGTTAGGATTATGCCGTAGGCGCAGAGCTTGCTCGCGCGAAAGCGCAGCTTTTAATGGCTTTAACCGTTTACACGCTTGCACCTATTTGGCTTTGCTAAATTAACGGCACTTTGTTTATGGGCCTTGCCCATCACGCAAACAAGTTTCGCGTCTACAAGTAATTTAAACTCAAGGTTAGAATTATGCCGTAGGCGCAGAGCTTGCTCGCGCGAAAAGCGAAGCTTTTAATGGCTTAAAGCGTTTACACACTCGCACCTATTTCGCTTTGCTAAATTAACCGGCACTTTATTTATGGGCCTTGCCCATCACGCAAACAAGTTTCGCGTCTACAAGTAACTTAAACTCAAAGGTTAAGATTACGCCGTAGGCGCAGAGCTTGCTCGCGCGAAAAGCGAAGCTTTTAATAGCTCATCACGCAAAAAAGTTTCGCATCTACAAGTAATTTAAACTTATAACCCCAAACTTTTATTAAAACTTAATATTTCCGCGTAGGGCTTTGGTTTGCCCATGTTTGGTTTTTTTATCCATGCGTTTGCGCTGCGAGTTACGGCTTGGTTTAGTTGCGCGGCGGGCTTTGTTTACTTTAGTTGCGCTTAAAATTAAATCTTTTAAACGCTTTAGTGCATCCTCGCGGTTAAGCTCTTGGGTACGAAAGCTTTGAGCTTTAATTACCACTACGCCCTCTTTTGTAATGCGCGAGTCGTTTAGTTTTAATAGTCGCTCTTTGTAAAAGTCAGGTAACTTTGAGCGGTTAATATCAAAGCGTAAATGAATAGCACTGGCTACTTTGTTAACGTTTTGGCCACCGGCACCTTGCGAACGAATAGCGGTTAGCTCTAGTTCCCACTCATCTATAGTGACAGTATTTGAAATAGTTAACATTACGTTCAGCTCTTATCGACAAAAATGCATTATAACATTTGTAACTATATTTGTGCTGAATCAGCTTAAGTTATAGGGAGTTAAAGTATTTATACTACTTTGTAGTTTAAATGCAGCTAATACTTTAGTTTTGTATTGGCAAGCGCTTACATTTAGTTTTTAATGGCTTTAATTAAATAATAGGAAATGCCCAATGAAAAAAATAATTTTATCACTTAGCTTACTAGCAATGAGTTTTTCAAGCCTTGCAGAAGACATTAGCGAAGGCCAGTTACAAAGCTACATGAAAGCACTGCCTGCAGTGTCTAATTGGGCAAGCAGCCAAGAATCACTTAAAGGCCTAGATTTAGCAAGCATGCTAGGTGGCTCTGCCGAGCAAAGTGTTGATGAGCAAAGCTCAATGGCAAACACTGCACTTAGCATGATCAAAGAGCAAGACCTATACAAAAGCTTTGCAAGTGTGACAAACCGCTACGGTTTTTCGCCTGAAGAATTAGTATCTGTGGGTTCTGAAGTATCTATGGCTTACATCGAAAACTTAAAGTCGGGCCTTTCTGCTGAAAACCAAGAAACAGCAAATAAAGTAATGGGTGGCCTACAAAGCCTTAAAAGTGCTAAAAGCAGTGATGCTAGCTCACTAATGGGTGCGTTTGGTAAAGCCTCAAGCGCAGCAGAAGAATCTACTGAATCGCTAGTAAGCGAAAATAACCTTGAACTTGTGAGCGAGTACATGCCACAGCTTCAAAAGCTTTTTGCACTACTGTAATTAAGTGAATTTTTACTGAAAAGGTGGCATTTGCCACCTTTTTTAATGCCAAAATTTAATAATTACGACATTTTACGAATTGTACTAAGCGGTGCTATGCGCAAAATCCAATGTAAAAACGCCCACGGCCAGGTTGGCACAAAGCTGTTGGCTTTTTCTTTATTGATTGCTTTTACCAGTGCTTTGCAGCCGGTTTCGGTATCAACAATAAACGGTACGGTTTTTACTTTTTCGTTTATTTCGCTTCTTATAAAACCTGGGTGTACACAGCTTACTTTTATAGGTGTGTGCATTACATCTATGCGTATGCCTTCGCTTAATGAAGTAATGGCCGCTTTTGTAGCAGCATAAACGGTCATGGCACGCCTAAAACCTCGCACCGCACTAATAGACGAAATAGTCACTAAGTGGCCATTATTTTGCGCTCTAAAAATTTCCATTGCGGCCTCAGCTTGCGCAAGTGCGGCTACAAAGTTGGTTTGTGCAGTTTGTTTGTTGGCATTAAAATAACCTGTACCAACAGACGCACCTTTGCCCATACCTGCATTTATAATTACTCTATCAAGGCCGTTTAGCTCTTCTTTAAAGGCGTTAAATACGCTAAACACTTGCTCGTGATCGTTTACATCAAGCACTTTTATGCTAATGGTTATATTGGGGTTTACCTGTTCAAGCTCGCTTTTTAGCTGCTCTAGTAGCTCAAAGCGCCGTGCACATAAGGCAAGGTTACAGCCTTGTTTTGCAAACTCTTTTGCCATGCCTTTGCCTAAGCCTGAACTTGCACCTGTTATTAGTATATTTTTGCGCATAATTAAATCCTTAGGTGTATGTAATTAATTTTTGTTGTGGGTGGCACTCTAAAAAGTGATGCTCGTTTAAACTACTTATCGTTAATTTTAAATTTACCCCTTTGCCGCGCGCCACTACTTTGGTTACGCCTGCATTGACTAAGCTCCAATTAATATCAATAAAGCGCTCGAGTTTTAGTCCCATTAAATGGCTGGTAATAATGCTAATAGGCCCGCCAGAGGTATAAATAAGCACTTTTTTACCATGGTTTTCATTGGCTATTTGCTCAAGGGCACCCAATACACGTGCAGTAAATGCATTAAAGCTTTCGCTATATTGAGTGCTGTCGGGGTTGAGTACCCACTGCTTAATGGCGCTAATAAATACCGTTTTAAAATATTCCATAGGGTCGGCTTGTTTGTTTAGTGCAGCACGCACTTGGCTTGGGGTGGCAAGTGCTGGATTATAAACCGCTAAAATATGTTCATGATCGTACTCGTTTAAACGCGCATCGTTTATTACCACAGGCGCATTATTAGCACTTGCTAAACTTAACTCTGCGGTTTGATTATGGCGCAGCATACTCCCTGCAAATACCACATCGGGCGTTAGCTGCTTTTGTATTAAGTACTCACCAAGTAATGTGGCTTGCTGTTGCCCTTTTTTTGAGAGCGTATCGTAATTATCAGCAGAAAAGCTGGCCTGCCCGTGGCGCACTAAATATAAAATACACATTAGGCTTTTCCTTGGTTTTTAATGGCTTTATTACAGCGCCATAAAAGGTAATGTACAAACACCCAAAAGTTTTTAAACGCGGGGTTTTTTGTTTGCCCATGGTGATAGCGGTAATAAATTTGCTGCACTATGCCTGCAAGCCTAAATAGCCCATACACTTCGTAAAAGGTAAAATCATCTACGGTTATATCCATTTTTTTACAGTAGTAGGCCACGACTTCTTTGCGCGTTAGCATGCCCTCTAAATGGGTAGGTTGGCGGCGCGTGGCTTGGGCTAAAAAGTCATCCCCGGGTTCTACCCAGTAAGCCAATGTATTGCCTAAATCCATCAAAGGGTCGCCAAGGGTGGCAAGCTCCCAGTCTAAAATACCCAGAACTTTCGTGTAGTCGGTTGCATCAAGCACAACGTTATCAAACCTAAAGTCGTTATGTGTTATACAAATGCGCTCATGGCTTGGCATGTTGTTTTCAAGCCATTTAATTACTTTTTTGCCGCTTGGTACGTTCCATGTTTTAGCTTTAGTGTAGCGTTCACTCCAGCCACTAATTTGGCGCTGTGTGTAGCCTTCGCCTTTGCCTAAATGGCTTAAATTGGCCTGTTTGAAATCTACTTTGTGTAGCTCTACTAGGCAGTCGAGTACGTTTTCGCACAGCTGTTTTGTGCGCTCGGGAGTGTGCGTTAATCCGCGCGGTAAATTTTTACGCGGAATAATCCCCGTAAGCTTTTCCATAACGTAAAAGTCGGTGCCGAGTATGCTTTCATCGGCGCAAAACGCCTCCATGTTTGGCACATAGCTGTAAACCGGTTTTAGTGCTTGTTGTAATTTGAACTCGCGACCCATATCATGCGCGCCTTTGGCTTTTGTGCCTTTTGGGGCACGGCGCAAAATAAGGGATTGATTAGGATACTCTAGGCAGTATGTCCAGTTAGAGGCACCCCCTGCGTATTGTGTAACGCTTGGCTCGCCAGTTAACTGCGGTATGTGTTGTTTAAGCCATGCATCTACTTTTTGGGTGTCGAGCTCTTCGCCTTGGCGTACGTTTTTGGCTTGATCTAATAATTGTGTGTTCATTGTTAGCCTTTATTATTTTGATTTTAAACGTTGCATAGAGCGTGTTTTTTTCAGCATGTTTTTAATGTACCACTCAATGGGGAGTAGTTTTTTCATTAAAAAGGCCTGTTTACCTAATTTATGGGTCAATATTAAAAATGGGCGTTTAAGTGACTGCTTATAAATAATACCTGCAACTTGCTCGGCATTAATGGGTGAGCGCTCAAAGGCGCGGTTAAGCATAGTTTTCATAGCCGGTTCGCTGGTGCGCATTGATTCATCAAGATTGGTTTTAAAAAAGCTGGGGCACACAACACTTACATCTATATTATCGTGGGCGAGTTCAAGTTTTAGGGTTTCGCTAAAGCCAATAACCGCCGCCTTTACTGCGTTATAACTGCTCATAAACGGAATGGGGGTCAGCCCTGCTTGTGAGGCTATATTAATAAAGTAGCCACTGCCTTGTTGCTTAAATTGCGGGTAAAACGTTTTGCACACCCGCACCATAGAGAGCAAATTAACGTCCATAATCCACTGCCATTGCTCAAGCGATTCGCCCTCAAGCGAGCCGCCAGTGGCAACGCCGGCGTTATTAATAACAATATCAACGCCTTTCCATTTGGTTTGTATAATATCGTAAAGCCCCTTTACATCTGTTTGTTTGGTTACATCGCAGGCGTAAAAAAAGGCATCGGCTTTTAGTGTTTGTAGCTCACTAATGGTTATGGCTGCACGTTCGGCGTTTATATCGGCAATACAAATTTGTAAGTTTGCGCCCAAATTACTCGCGTAACTAAGCGCTAATGCTTTGCCCAGGCCTGTGGCCCCACCTGTTATTATTAGTCGTGTTTTCATGGTGTTGCCTTAGCGGTATTTGTTAAGTTCGAGGCGTGAAACCATGCCCATATGTACTTCGTCTGGGCCATCGGCAAGGCGTAAAATACGCCCCATTGCATTAAACGAGGCAATAGGAAAGTCGCTCGACACCCCAGCGCCTCCAAATACTTGTATGGCCATATCAGACACCATTTGCAGCATATTGGGCACTACAACTTTTATACTCGATATTTCGGTCATGGCGTGTTTAACGCCTTGAGTGTCTATTTTCCATGCGGCGTGCAGTGTTAATAAACGGGCTTGATCTATTGCCATACGCGCTTGCGCAACGCGCTCTAAATTGCCGCCTAATTTAAGTAACGGTTTACCAAAAGCGCTGCGCGACAGCCCGCGTTTAATCATGAGCTCTAAACAGCGCTCTGCTGCGCCAATTGCGCGCATACAATGATGAATTCGCCCAGGCCCTAAGCGCCCTTGTGCAATGGCAAAACCTTTGCCTAACCCTAAAATAAGGTTTTGTTTTGGTACGCGTACGTTATTAAATTCCATTTCGCCGTGGCCATATGGCGCATCAAAATCGCCACAGGCACTTAGCATACGTTTAATTTTTACACCTGGCGTGTTTAATGGCACAAGTACCATGGAGTGCTGGCTGTGTTTATCGTTTTCGGGGTTAGAAAGGCCCATAAAAATAGCCACTTGCGCATTAGGGTGGCCAAGGCCGGTGGTCCACCATTTTTTGCCATTTAAAATCAGCTCGTCGCCATCAGTATCAATAGTTGCTTGCATGTTTGTTGCGTCTGACGAGGCGACATCGGGCTCGGTCATGGCAAATACAGAGCGTATTTCGCCATTTAATAAAGGCGTTAACCACTGTTGTTTTTGCTCATCATTTGCAAAGTGATAAAGTACTTCCATATTGCCGGTGTCGGGGGCGTTACAGTTAAATATTTCTGAGGCAAATAAACATTTACCCATTTGCTCTGCAATAGGGGCGTATTCTAGGCAGGTTAAACCCTGTGCTAGTTCTGTATCGGGTAAAAATAAATTCCACAGGCCTGCTGCTTTTGCTTTCGCTTTTAATGGCTCTATGTGCTCACTTAGCTGCCAAGTAGTCCAATCGTTTGAATTATTTTTAGTATGGTTATGCGCAACTACCGCTTGCTCAATTGGCAATACGTGTTCATCCATAAAGGCGGTAACACGCTTTAGGTAGTCTTGGCTTTTTTGACTTGGTTCAAAATTCATTAGGGTTGCCTGATTATTTTTTAGTTAACCCAGCATAAAACATTCGCCCCAATGAATTAAATGAAATATATTACCAAAGTACTGTGAATCAAATTCATAATATGTGGGTGATAAACCGTGATTGAAGCTAAAAATATTCAGCAGTTAGACTTAAATTTACTTAAAATTTTTGAGTGCCTTTACCGCGAAAAAAACATGAGCGAAACCGCAAAGGTGCTATACATAACGCCCTCTGCGGTAAGCCATGCTATAAAACGTTTGCGCAGTGTATTAAACGATCCGTTATTTGAGCGCCAAGGGCAACTAATGGTACCAACCCCTGCGTGCCAGCGTATGGCACCCGAGCTAATAGATTTACTCGAAAAGTTACGCCAAGTACTGCAAGCCTGTGGCGATTTTGACTTAGCTACCACAGCGCAAACATTTAAAATTGCCCTTCACGATGCCATTGAGCCCATAGTGCTGCCAAAATTACAGTTAATAATTGCAAAACACGCGCCTAACGCTAGCCTTGCAAGCGTTAAACTAAACCGCGACGACATGCACAAACAATTGGCTAATCACCAAATTGACATGGCCATAGATGTAGCACGGCCAATAAAAGCGCCGATTAGTCATGCCGTACTTTCTAGCGATCATTTTTGTGTATTAATGAAAAAAAATCACCCACTAAAAAATGAGTTAAATATTGAAAATTACTTAAGCGCTAAACATGTAGCGGTTTCAAACAGAGCCACCGGCACCGTAATTGAAGACATAGCTTTATTGCAGCTGAGCTTCAACCGCGAGGTAGCCATGCGCTGCCAAACGTATTTTGCAGCTAAAGAGGTTATTAAAAGCTCGCCATTTTTGCTCACCTTGCCCTCATTGGTTGCCAGTCAATTGCTTGATGAGTCGCTTATAGCACGGTCGGTACCTACTACTATGCCTGCTATTTACCAGCATTTATATTGGCACCAAAACACCGATAAGGACGAGGCACTAATGTGGCTACGAAGCCAAGTAGAAAACATTTTTAAGCGTTAATTGATACAAAAAAACGCCAAACTTAGCGGGCTAGGTTTGGCGTTTTGTAAGCATTATTTAAGGGTTATAACGTAATTTGTGCGCGCTTGTTTTTAATTTTTAGCGCAGCAATTAATATCAGCGGGCCTATAAACATGGCAAGGCCATATACGCCGCCTGTTACTGCGTATTCGGGCTTATTTAAAAAGCTTATAGCAATTAAAATAGCCAATGATGCGTTTTGAATCCCTACCTCAATCCCAAGTGTTAGCGAATCGGTAAGGTTTAGGTTTGAAAGTTTTGCTATGAGCAAACCAATGACCATTGAGCCAATATTAAGGGCTATACACGCCCAAAATACATCGTTAAACGAGCTTAGCAATAATGCGCGTTCTTTTATTACGAGTGCGGCTATCATGGCGAGCATAAAAAATAACGAAAAACGCCTAAAAAATGGCTCGCTTTTAATCGCAAATTCGCTTTTAAAATGGCGCAAGCTTATGCCGATAGCTACAGGCACTAAGGTAATGACAAATAGCCCAAGTGATGTAGTTAATATAGAAAAATTAGCATCAATTTGCGGGGCAAATTGGTGCATGGCAAAGCCAATAATAAACGGTGTGGTAATAATACTAATAGCAGTTGAGGCCGCGGTTAAGCTTACCGACAGCGCTAAATTAGCCTTTGCCAGCTGGCTTACAACGTTCGACATAGTACCGCCAGGGCAAGCGGCTAAAATCATTAACCCTATTGCTATAGGCGTGGGTAAATTAAGTAAATAACACAAACCTAAAGCCAGTAGCGGCATGGCAATAATTTGGCCCACTAAGCCCATAGCAATTGCTATGGGCTTTTTAAAAAGCCGCGTAAAGTCGTCAAGTGTAAGCCCAAGCCCCATGCCAAACATGATAAGGGCAAGCGCGAGGGGGAGTATGATTTCTGTTAAAAATGATGCGTTCAAATTAGGCGGCCTCTGTTGTTTTTAATGCCAGCACTTCGTAGTTAAATGAGTATGGGGTTAGCAGCGTTTTTATGTGTTGTTGCAGCGCGTTTAACTCATCCTCTTTAACTAAAATTGTGGCTTTTATGCCTAACTTTTTATCAGCAAACACATTTATTTGCACGGTTTTGTTTTTTAAATGCTCGTTAAGTGCATCTGTTATGGTTTGTTTTATTTCAAGGCAAACCAGTTCGGGTTTATAAATTTTACCTACGGCAGTTAGCGGTATTTCATCAATTATATAAATTTCTTTTGGTACTGCTGCTCGTTCAGGTATGTGGGTGCTAACATACTCGGAGAGCTCATTAAGGTTAAGCGTACTATTTGGGCTTAGCGTTACGTAAAGTACCGGCACTTCGCCTGCGTAGCTGTCGGGGCGTGGCACGGCGGCTGCAAGTGTTACATCTGGGTGTTTGGTTGCGGCATCTTCAATCATTTTAGGGTCTATATTGTGTCCGCCGCGTATTATTAGCTCTTTTTGCCTACCGCATAATGATACATAGCCGCTCTCGTCTATTTTACCTAAATCGCCGGTTCTAAAATACTGTTGGCCGTTTTCATCAACAACCCATGCACCTTGGTTATGTGCATCTTCTACGTACCCAGGAAATACATTATTACCGGTTATTATTATTTCGCCAACATCGTGCGTATCGCACATTTTTACAAGTGTGCCTTGCTCGTTTATTTCGGCAATTTTAAGCGTAATACCGGGTATTGGCAGCCCTACAGACGCCTCTTTATTAATTGGGTTTACAGGCATTAACGTACTTACCGAACTGCCCTCAGTTGAGCCATAACCCTCTACCAGTGGGGTGTTGGTGAGTTTAGTAAACAGGGCTTGCAAATCAGATGAAAGCGGCGCAGCACCACAAATGGCAAACTTCATTTTAAGCGGTGGTACAGTCATTTTTTGCGAAGTAATTTGCTCAACCATGGCAGCATAAACCGTAGGTACCGCGGTCATAACCGCTACATCGTAATTATTAATTAGGGTAAGCAAGTTTTGAATGATGTTTTTACCTCTAAAGCCTGACGGGCTTGCGAGTAAAATTTTACAGCCTTTCATTACTGAGGCTATGCCCGTTGCTACCGCTGCATTTACATGAAATATAGGTAAGCCAACTAACATGGTATCGCCTGCGTTTACCGGCGAAAGTAAATTAACCTGCCCTGCATTGGTAAGCTGGTTTAAGTGTAAGTGCTTAGCAAGTTTTGGTAAGCCGGTGGTACCGCCCGTATGAAAATACGCGCACACATCGCTTTGCTCAGGCACAGTAAAATTAGCTGTTTGGGTATTTTGCGCCGCGAGTAACTTTTTAAACCCATACACCGGTACTTTATTGTTTTGCGAGCACGCTATGTCGTCACCAAATAAGCTAATAACGGCTTTTAGGCCGGGTATATGCTCTTTAATTGCCATTACTTTTTGCCAAATATCGCTACCTGGTACTGGGCCTAGAGCAATAATGACTTTGGTATTAGCAGAGATCATAATTTCTTTCATTATGGACTCATCAAGCAATGGGTTTATTGGGTTTGCAATGCCAGCGGCCTCTGCTGCCCAAAGCGATACATAGGTTTCAGGAAAGTTAGGTAACACCAGCGAGGTTACATCGGTTTTTGTTATGCCTAACGAGTGCAATGCATTGCCAAGCCCTGTTACGTTATTAGCAAGCGCTTTGTAGCTCATTTTACGGTGCGGATTTGCAAAGCTTTTGCCTTTAAAGGTCATCAAAATGCGATGAATAAGCTTTTTAGCAAATGGAATTTGCGCTGGGTTAATACAGTCGCCATCTAAAATGTATTCAATAGCGGTTGCATCACCAAATTTTTTTGCCGACTGTAAAATGGCATGATAAGTAGAGCGAGGCAGTTGCTCTGGGGATATTTCAGCAAGGTTTAAATTGCCAACATCGGCATGGTTTTTAATTGTTGTTATAGTCATAAAACCCTCAACGTATCTTTATAATGTGTGTGTTGTGTGTGCATGGTGTTTAAACGCGGCTATGCTGTGTGGGCAGCAACCGCGCAAAATTTAGTTTAGCAAAAACTAAGTGCCACTGTTTTAATCTAAAAAGCTGTTATCTTTTGCGGCAACGACCTGATACATGGGCTGAAAATTTCCCCATGTAACCAGCTCTGAGCCATTGGCTTGTTTAGTATGTAGCGCTACTTCGTGCGAGATAAGCTTAGGCTTGCCAGCGGCTTGTGCTAATAACTGGCTTTGGCAGCAGCTATCTAGCAATACAAAGTTGGCAACTGCGGCATCAACCGATGAGCCAACGGTAAGCAAACCATGGTTTTGTAAAATAACAGCGCAGTTGTCAGCGAGTGATTTAGCTATCATATCGCCTTCTTCACTATCGGCTACTACGCCGCTAAATACATCAAATACACTGTGGTTTTCGTAAAATACGCAGGCATCTTGCGAAATAGGTTTAAGAAGCTCACCTAATGCCGAAAACGCACGGCCATAACGTGTATGTGCATGGGCAACTGCGTTTACGTCGGGGCGCGCCATATGTATACGTGAATGAATAGCAAACGCGGCATTATTAATCGGTGTGCTGCCTTCAATAATATTACCTTTGTGGCAAACCCTAATGAGATCTGACGCTTTAATATGCGCAAAGTGCATACCTACGGGGTTTACCCAAAAAGTATCGGGCTCTATGCAATCGCGAAGCGTTATGTGCCCTGCAAGCCCTTCGTCAAAACCGTACATCGCAAATACTCTAAAGCCCGCGGCTAGGCGTTGTTTTTCGTAGGTGCGTTGCTCTTCTAGGGTGTTAAATTTAGGCGGCATAATAAGTTTAAATTTGTCGCTGCCTATGGTCATTTTTGCGGCTTGTTGCTCTAGTGTATTGCTCATAATAATCCTAAATTAAACTCTGTTGACTTTAGTTTAGTCTCGCTTATGATAAATAGAAGTGATGTTAATTAATGGTTAAACATAAATACTATGCATGGAAAGATAGATTTAAACCTGTTTGTAATACTTAAAACGGTATACCAAGAGGGCAGTATTACCTGTGCGGCCGATAAACTTCACTTAACGCAACCGGCTGTTAGCCATGCGCTTTCTCGCCTTAGAGAAAAGTTTGACGACCCCTTATTTATTCGCCACGGTAGGCGTATGGTGCCCTCGCCTTTTTGCCAAAAAATAATAGCGCAAGTGATTGAATCGGTGCAGGCATTAGAGGCCACCATGAACAACGAGCGGCTTTTTGATATAGCCGCGTTTAAGCGCGAAATTAAATTTGGCTTTAGAGATATTTTAGAATCGATATTTTTTCCGCCACTAATGAGCGATTTACTTACAAACACCCCTAACATCACGATTAACAGCCGACAGGTGTCCCATGTTGATATGGAAAAATCTCTCGAAAACCAAGAACTCGATATAGTTATTGATGTGCTTACCCCTACCAGCAACCATATAAAAAACACCTTTATTTGTAACGAACACTTTTCGCTGATATGTAGGCACGATCACCCAATATTAAATGATTTAACCGTACAAAATTACGCTAAGGCGTCGCACGCGTTGGTGTCGTTAAAAGGGGCGCAGGTAGATATTATAGATATGGCGTTGGCAAAGCATGCACTTGCGCGCAATGTGGTGCTTAAATGTGAACACTATTTTGCGGCTACTAAAGTGATTAGCCAAAGCGACATGATAATGACCATGCCAAACTCGTACGCGCAAGTATTAAAAGAGCAAATGCCCGTGCATGTAACTAGTTTGCCGTTTGATGTGCCGTTAATGCCCGTGCATATGTACTGGCACGAACAAGCCAATGACGATTTAGTAAATAGTTGGATGCGAGAGAAGCTGCTAGGTTTAGCCCAGCAGCTTATCCCTGCTGAAAAACTTAGAAGCGGTAATTAAATTGTGCGTGATAGCTGCGCCCACGCTCTGATAAAAAGCGGTGAGCATAGCTAATTACTGGCACATCATTGGCCTGCGAAAAGGTTTGTTTATCGGTGAGGTTTTTAGCTAATAACGACACCGACCAATTCCCTTCACTGCTACCCAGTTCTACGCGTAAATTAAGTTTCTCAAAAGCACTTTGCTTGGCTATTGGATCAAGATCTTGCTCTAAAAAGTAATCGTCACTAAAGTTAAGCGCTAAATTGCTGCTTAACGTTAGGTTTGAAAACACCTCGGTATTGTAATCAATTGCTATATTGCCTGAGTAATCGGGCGCAAACGCGCCGGTTTTTCCTGTTAAATCTTGAAATGCTTGCCCAAGTAGCTCGCTTTGCATAACCGTTGGTGAGGCACTAGCGTATTGCTCGTATTCAAAATCAAGTAACGCAAGATTTGCCGATACCTGCCAGCTTTGATTTATTGCCCAGCGCGAGTCTAATTCAACTCCTTTTACCTTGGTTTCGGCAGCGTTTTTAACTACAAATGCATTACCATTAAATTCAGATACTTGTAAGTCATCGTACAAGGTATAAAACAGTGTGGCGTTTACTTCTAATATATTTTTAATTGGCTCGGCTTTTATGCCAAATTCAAAATTTGTGGCTTTTTCATCGTCAAACTCAAAGCCTGAGTTTTCATCAATTATATTACCTTGCGAGCCGTTTAAGCCCGAGCCATCAAAGCCACCGGCTTTGTAACCTATGCCTGCGCTTGCAAATAACATCGTGTTGTTAAGCCCTAAATACTGCACACTAATATTGGGTGATAAGTGCGATTCATCTCGCTTAGCGTTAAGGTTATGTACCCCCGCGCCCGAAAGTTGCCCCGCAATAGTGGGCGCGGCAGCATTGGCAAATTGTTGTACTGCTTGCGGTGTATTGGGCTCAAATTCGCTATATACACTTTGCATACTACTCACTTCTTTTTCTTCTTTTTGATAACGCAGGCCAAAATTAGCGCGCCATTGCGCGTTTACATTCCACGTAAGGGCGGTAAATGCTGAGTAGCTTTGTTGGTCTTGATCAAACAGCGCATTTACGCCCAGTGATGTACCCACTAAATCAGGAATAAGTAACGATGCGCCAAATAAAATATCGTTTGGGTGCTTAAGCTCGCTACTCATATAAAAAATACCCGCAACGTATTCAAGCGTGCGCCCTGTTGGCGAGCTTACTCTCAACTCTTGCGTAAACTGGTTATAGTTTTCTAAGTAGTCTTGTTTTATAAGCGGGATTTCAGAAAAGTCGGCGTCAAAGGTTGAGTCCCAATCGTACTCGCTATACGTGGTTACGGAGGTAAATTCGTATTCGCCATGGTTATACGTTAACTTAAGTGATGCGTTATCAAGGGTGGTTTTACTTTGTTCATTAAGCCCACCGGGGTGGCCATCGCCCGATACTGAACTTGTGTAATCTAGGCCCGAGTTATCGCTTAATAAAAGTGAGCGATACCCTACATTGCCTGGGTTAGTAGGGTCATTAGCTATTTGTAAATCTCGGTTTGGCGTATCAATAATGTATTGGTAGCGCGAACCGTGCGATTCAAACTCACCGTGTTCCCATTTAAATAATGCGTTTATATCATCGTTTATTTGCCAATCTATTGATAAACGCGCGCCTGATGAATCGTTAGATTGCTCGTCGGTTTGACGAGCTTGGTTATATAAAAAGCCACCAACAGAATGATCAAACGCAGCAATTCGAACGGCTAAATCGTCATGAATAGGAATATTTATAACGCCTGTAAAGCGCTTTTCGTTATCTGATCCAAACTCTGCCGATACGCTGCCTTCAAGTACATCTGTAGGTGAATTTGAAACCATACTAAAGGCACCTGCTGTGGCGTTTTTACCAAACATAACCGACTGTGGACCTTTAATAAGCTCAAGGCGCTGCATATCTAAAAATGGAAATTTAGCTTGATGCCCGCGCCCTAAATAAACGCCATCTTTATACATAGCAACCGATTGTTCAAAGCCTGAGTTAGTGCCAGAGCCAATACCGCGTACAAAAATACGTTTACTGCTTGAGGTTTCGGTTATATGCACATTAGGTAGGTTTTCGCTTAGGGCAAGTAAATCGTCAACACTGTTTTGCTCGAGGTAGTCACCCGAAAGCGCTTGAATAGAGGTAGGAATATCTTGCAGTGATTGCACCCGCTTTTGAGAGGTAACGGTAATGGTCTCAAGCTCGCTCTTATTTACTTTATTCTCGGCAGCTTGTGCCATGCCCACACTGAGTGCGCTTAGGGTAAATAAAGTAAGTGCTTTTTGCTTTAAAAAAGCATGATTTAAACATGTGTGTGACTGTGTGTGTTCAGTTGTCATAGCTGCAACTCCATTATTGAGGTTATTTTTATTGGATATGTTTGCGTTTATTTCATACTGACGGCTCTTAAAATAAATAACAGTGATGTTTATTTATTCAGCACTATTAGTAATATTTATAGTTGAGCTAAAAAGTTTAGTTTTATACGAGGCTGTGTAGGTTTAGTGAGGAGTTAGAGCGGGTTAAAAAATACCTGTGGATTAGCGGTTTTATTTGCTATTGCTGAGCTTGGGGTGTTTGCTGCATTTATAAAAGCAGTAAGCTGTGGTGCATTTTCGCAAAAAAGAATATCCAGTGCTAAGCGGTTTTTACCATATAAGCCACGGTGAATCATATTGGCGGAAAACAACAATAAGTCGCCCGCATTTAGCTTAATTGTTTTACCTGTAGTTAAGTTATCGCTTGGTAGTTTATTATTTTTTGCAAGACGTACATTTAGCTCCTCTGGGGTATCCCAATTTTTATGTGACTGAGGCACAAGCTCAATACCTGGCTCGTCTTGTAGGGCTAACCGGCAGTGCACTACGTCTGGGCCGTTTAACGTGGCTTGTTGTTCTTGCACATTTAAATGGTATTGCATATCGCGATGCCAATAATTTTTTTGTGTAACATTAACGGGATTAAAAAATAACTGAGTGTTTAAAAACAGTGGCTCACTAATCGCTTGCTTTACACGCTTAATTAATTTGTTATCAGCAATTAAACTAAATAAAAACTCGTTTTGCTGCGCCGTCAAATACTCACTATTTGTTATGCCTGAGCTATTAATGGCACGGGATTTATAAAACTCACGGTTATTAGCTTTCCATTGTGTATGAAATGCATCAATAATTGACTTAACTTTATTTAGCTCTTTGGTGCTGTAAAGCCCCTTTACAAGCATATAACCATCTGTTTTGTATCTGTTCATTGTGGCTCTTTGTTTAATATTTTAGCTACACGAACGCTTAGCTCTGGTAATACTGTTTGCTCAAACCATGGATTCTTTTTAAGCCAAATATTATTGCGTGGGCTTGGGTGCGGTAACACTAAATATTGTGGCCAATACTCACGCCACGATTTTACTAACTCGGTTAAAGGCTTATTTTTTGTGTGGGGTAAATGATACGCCTGTGCGTATTTACCAAGCACTATTGTCAGTTCTAAATTTGGCAGTGCGCCCAGTAATTGCTCTCTCCATGCGGGCGCGCATTCTTTTCGAGGTGGTAAATCGCCCGACTTACCTTTACCCGGGTAGCAAAAGCCCATAGGTAGAATAGCTATATTATTCGCGTTATAAAACTCAGCAGATGTTAGCCCAAGCCAATCACGTAGGCGGTTTCCGCTGGCATCGTTAAAGGGTTTACCGCTTTGGTGCACTTTAATACCAGGCGCTTGGCCTGCAATTAAAATACGGGCGTTAGGGTTAAATTGTATTACTGGGCGTGCGCCTAAAGGTAAATGAGGTTCGCAGATCACGCATTTACTAACTTGCTCTATTAATTGGCTGGTATTCATGATTATTTGGCCTTAAATGCTCAATATTTATTCTAAATGGCCATTTTGACCCAATGAGTTGGTAAAAAATCGGTTTATTTTAATTAAAACGGCCAGTAGTTGGTAAAATCGTGATCTCTGTTTAAAACAGCGCTGTAGCCCCTGTAATACTTAGTGTTTTTCAGACCATACGGCAAACTCGTTACCACTGGGCTCTGTAAAATGAAACCGGCAGCCACCCGGAAATTCAAAAATAGGTTTTACTATTTCACCGCCAAACTGCACGACTTTTTTATAAGTTGCATGAATATCGTTACTGTAAAACACCAGTAGAGCAGCCCCATTTTGAGTAAGCGATTTAAGCGGCGCATTAAAAAATCCGCCATCAAGCCCTTGGCCGCTAAACGCCGTGTACTCTGGGCCGTAGTCGGTAAATTGCCAATTAAACACGTTCGTAAAAAAGCTTTTTGTGGCTGTTAAATCGCATGCTGGAAATTCGACATAATTTAGTTTTTCGTGGTTGCTCATTATAATTTTGCTCTTTATGTTGGCCTGTAATTACCACTTTAAACCTAAGCTATTGGCTAATCAACAATGCTAAAACTACCCAGATCAGTATTTTACTAAGTTATTTAAATTTTAATTTGGATTTACTTAATCATACAAATGAGAATCGCTATCTTTTGTATTTGAAGCCTATATAATAGCGCCTTCATTTTATCCTCCATGTTTAAATAAAGGATTTGTTAATTATGCAGGCACCCTTGCATCGTGCATCTTTGACTAAGTTAAACCTTGCTGCATTATTAAATATTGCTAGAAGTTACAAGGTATTAGTATTTTTACGCTTTTTTATCGCCATAGTGGGCGGTTATGCGTTTACCTCAGCGAGCATTGCATTATTAAGTGTTGTGTTGCCAATTGCCAAACAAGATGCCGTATTACTGTGTGTGTCTATCAGTATTTTGATTTACGCTGCAGTGTTTATTTATGCTTTTTCTGTTAAGTCGTTAAAAACTGTTTGGATCAGTATTTTACTAAGTATAAGTTTTTTTGTTGTTGTATTGGCATTACTTAAGGGTTGGCTATGAAAGACAGTTTTTTTAGGTCGATGACCTGGCTACATACGTGGGTAGGCTTACTTACTTGCTGGATTATTTACACAATATTTTTTGCAGGCACGGTTAGCTTTTTTAGAGACGAAATAAACCTGTGGAACCAGCCCGCTATACACAATGTGCAAGCCCAAACCGATAGAGTGGCTGCGCAAAGGCAGCAAATTATTAAGGGCTTTGATTACTTAAATCAGCACGCTGCAAATTCCCCTAGTTGGCGTATTACCTTACCCGAAGAGCGTATATCGTATTTAGTATATGGTTATGCAAAACCTAAAGAGCCGGGACAGCGACGCAGCCAATTTGTAAATACCCAGTTAAATCCAAACACCATGCAAGAACTGCCACCTTTTGTAGAAACCAAAGGCGGTAACTTTTTTTACCGATTGCATTATCAGCTTTACTATTTAGATGCCATAACCGGGCGTTGGGTAGTGTGTTTTGCCAGCTTTTTTATGTTGCTAGCAATTATATCGGGTGTGGTAATTCATAAGCGCATTTTTAAAGATATGTTTACCTTTAGGGGTAACAAAGGTACACGCTCTTGGTTAGATGCGCATAATTTAAGCTCGGTGTTGGCTTTGCCGTTTCATTTAATGATTACCTATACAGGTATTATTACGCTTATATTTATGTTGTTCCCCTACCCAGCATTAACAACCTACGACAATGGCGTACGTGGTTTTTTTAACGATGTAACACCTAGTAATAACGTGACTAATAAAGCGCAAGGCAGTGCAGATTTGCTCCCTATAAACACTATCTTGGATCAGGTTTATACTAAGTGGCCAGATGCTGATATACGCAGTGTTAGAGTAAGCGAGCCTAATATGGCGGCCTCAACGGTTACTGTATTGGTAGACCCTGGTAAGGAGTTGCGCGATCAAACGCCAAGGCTTTTATTTAGTGGTGCCACGGGTGAGCTTGTTGACCAATCGGCCGATGAGCTCACTAATAGTAAAGCACTTTATGAATCACTTAACTCTATGCATACAGGGCGCTTTGCCACACCTTTATTACGCTGGTTATACGTGCTTGGCGGCATTGCTGGCTGTGTAATGATTGCCTCAGGTTGCATAATGTGGGCTAAACGTATACGCGAGCGTAACAAAGGTAAAGCCTCATTTGGTTTACAACTAGTAGAAGGATTAAACCTTGCCACCATTATGGGCTTACCACTGGCAACCTGTGCCTTTTTTATTGCCAATAGGTTACTTGGTCCAACCGTAGCCGGACGTGGTGAAAAAGAGGTAACGGCGTTCTTTTTAGCGTGGTTAGTGCTTGCCGCTATGGCGCTTTTAAAGCGAGATAAACTGCAATGGCGTGTAATGGCTGCCATAAATGCGTTAGCGTGTTTGAGTGTGCCGGCAATAAATGCACTTACAACACAGGGCAACATAGTGAGTTATTTACTTAACAAACAATGGGCGTTATTTATTTTCGATGCGTTATTTTTACTATTTAGCATACTGTTTTTAGTACAAACCGAAAAATTACGTACTGCTTCTAACGCATCTAAAAAAACAGCTAATAACCTAACCAATAATAAAAAGAGGCAAAAAGCATGATTGATTTACTAAGCTTTAGCCTCTGTTTGTTTGCTTTTAATGGTTTTGCTTTGGCAAAACCTGCGCATTTTAAAACGGTATTCAAAACGCGTCCCTCTCAGCAACAAAGTAATTTACTGCTAATAGTTGCATGGATCAGTATTTTACTAAGTTTAATATTTTGTGTTGCTACACAGCAGGGGTACGGCGCTTTACTTTTTTGTGGATTCATGAGCTTAAGTGTATTAATTATAATGATTTTTTATAATTTTATAGATAAGCTAATTAAGCCATTTAGCATTTTAAATATGCTACTGATTGGCTTATCTGGGTTGTTATTGGTAATAAATGCACTTTAGTTAGTAAAAACCTGATCTCAAATGCAGTTAATTTTAGGCAAAAAAATGGCAAGCTATAAAGCTTGCCAACAATAGGGGGATATTCAGTATGTCCAACACTTGCATGTCTCGTTGCAAGTGCAGCTAATATAGCTCTAACATATTTAACTTACCTTACAGTGAAATGAAGGTTTTATTACAGCTGTAACAATCACATGCACAACAACTGTAAAGCCCCTTTACAAAGCTAAGGTGTTTACTGCTTAACCCAAATAATTTGCTCTGTGGCAAAACCCAGTTTTTTAACTTTAGTTATAAAATGTTGTTTAAGTTGGTCGCTAACGGTTGGTGTGCGCGATAAAAACCACAAGTAGTCGCGGTTATAACTCGTAATAAAGGCATATTGGTAGTCGGGTTGGTCGAGCTCAAAAACGACGTAAGCACCATAAAATGGACCAAAAAACGACACTTTAAAATGGCCTGTGTCACTGCCTTCTACAAATTTAGCTAAGCCCTGCGCTTCATCCCACTTTTGTTCTTTAGTGATATACCCTTTGTTAAGCACCTTTACTGTACCGTCATCGTTAACTGTGTAAGTGGCAGTTACTTGCTCCATGCCCTCCTCAAATGAGTGATTGAGGCGAGCAATTTCATACCATTTACCTTTGTATTGCTCAAGGTCAAAGTTTTTAACGGGGGTTATACCTTCAGGTGCACTTGTGCAGGCAGTGAGTAAAAATAACCCTGTAATAAGTAAAATCGTCGTAATGGCCTTCATGAAAGCTCCTTTTTAAGTGATGGTGTTTATACGGTTCTAAGCAAATAAAGTTTGCTAGCCGATTAAAATAAATTGCTATAGGATCAGTAAAATACTAGAGCAATTAAAAGATTAAAGCATGAAAATATGGGTAGATGCCGACGCGTGCCCCGTGGTAATAAAAGAAATTCTTTTTAGAGCCGCTGAGCGCACGCAAACACCAACTATTTTAGTGGCTAACCATGCAATGCGTATTCCGCCTTCAAAGTTTATTAGCCGATTACAGGTTTCGAGTGGGTTTGATGTGGCCGATGACGAAATAGTAAAACGCGCAGAAAAAGGCGATTTAGTGATTACTGGCGACATACCCCTTGCCAGCGAAGTAATCGATAAAGACTGCCAAGCATTAAATCCACGTGGTGAGCTTTACACGAAAGAGAACATTCGCTCGCTATTAAACGTACGCGACTTTATGGATACTATGCGTTCAAGCGGCGTAGAAATGAGTGGTGGGCCACCACCGCTTAGCCAAACTGACCGCCAAAACTTTGCCAACAACCTTGACCGTATTTTAGCGCAAAACAAGGCAGGCTAGCGTGAGTGAGCATTTAATTGGCTTAGGTGATCGTGCCTTTAGCGTAGCCGTGTATGTTGCTAAAGCCCCGCCTATGCCTTATTTTAAAACCTTGCAACGTATTGAGCCTGTAATAAACGAGCAAATAAATACCATAAATCAGCACTGTGGAAATGGTTGGCGCAAGGTGTTTAACGTATACGCTAAAGTATTGTTTGCGCTACCGAGCGAACATTACAGCTTTGCTAAACAAGCCGCTAGCTGGCAAGCGTATCGCGATACATTTTTACTGCAAAATAACAGTAAAACAGCCCTTTTATTTAGTGCACCCATTATTAACAGCACTAATAAAAACCAGCTGCATATTATTGCTGGTCGTACGCATGCAAAAAACTTACTTCAACAAGGTAAGCTTAAAGCGCAATTTAATTGGCTCGACGATGAGTTTGCAATTGATACAACGAATAACATTATTGTGTGCCCGTACTTTGATTACAGGCAGTTAAGTAATATTAAAATAGCCCGATTAAGCGATTTAGTTGCCAAGCTTAAAACATCTAATTGAAAATGAAAGGAGTCAACATGGCGGGAATTTTAGATCTAAATACGTTATTAAAATCAATGAGCCCCGAGCTTAAACAAGGTGAATATATATTTTGTTGTTTAGCAGGCAGCCTTGCTGACTACGCTCATTTAAACCCGCTTGCCAGTTACGTTGAAGAAGAAGGGCTAACCCTTATTTTAAATGCAGATACCGCCGACAAAGCCGGTATTACTTACGAGAGTAAATATAATTTAATTACCCTTAATGTGCATTCAAGCTTAGAGGCTGTTGGGTTAACTGCTGCGGTATCGGCCAAATTAACCGAGCATAATATTAGCGCTAACGTAGTAGCTGCGTTTTATCACGACCATATTTTTGTACAAACAGATAAAGCGCAGGCGGCCATGAAAGCACTTGGTGAGATTGGTAATATTTAGTTTGTAAAAATATGATCTGCTTAGGTAAAAAACAAAGCCGATATTGCTGTATCGGCTTTTGTTTTATTTATTGCTGCAAAAGTGATGCGCTACAGACTCAAGTTTTACTTTATCGGCTGCAGTTACGGCTACACATTGCGTGTTTTTATCGAGTTTTTGCTTTTGAATTACAGTAAATTCGCCCTCGTTGGCAGCGTATAAATTATATTGATAGGCGTCATTCCCGCCTTCAAATAGTGCTGTAAATACCCCTCCTACTAACCCACCAATTATTGCTCCGCCGAGCATTTCTTCAGTGTTACCATCTAAGCTATCTACAAAGCCAAACCCGGCGCCTGCTGCTATGCCTGTGCCTACTTCAGATGAAAGCGTTACAGGTTGCATTGATTCTACCGATGCGTAGTAACGCTTAACTATTTGGTTTTGATTGTTCCGATCTACCCCTTGTGATGCGCAGCCTGAGAGTAGTAATACCGCGATAAGATACTTTTTCATGTTGAACCCCTATTAATATTTAATAGGAAGATTGTAAGCATGCAAGCATAAAAAATATGTGAGGAGTATGTTTGTAGCTGTTAGAAGTTGTAAGCGTGTGTAGTGAAATACACACATTATTTTACTCAACCACCAACTTTGAAACCACCCATTTATGCAAGGGGTTTTTATTATAGCGTGGGTGCCATGCGGCTATTACATCAAACGGAGCTGGTAGCTGTTGCAGCTCTATTTTTACCAGATCTGAACTTACTGCGCGTGAGGGTAAAAACGCGATGGAGTCGGTGGTTTCTAAGTACATAGGCACAATAGAAAAACACGGTGCCGACACAACAACATTGCGCGTTAAATCAAAGCTTTTAAACCAATCGTCAATAGAGCCTTTAAAATTTGGGCGCGAAGGCGAGGCAATAATGCTTGGGTAGCTGGCTATTTGTGCAAGGGTGGGTTGTGTCCCTGCTATTGATGAGTTAGCTGAGGTAACGCAAATATGCTGCTCTTCAAAAAGCTTAATAATGGGGTAAGTACTTGGGATGTAGTCGGGGAAAGCAATGGCTAAATCAACTTTACCGTTTTCCATTAAATCGTGCAGGCTGTCGAGTTCAAAGTCTCTTATTATTAATTTTAAATTAGGCGCTTGCTCTCTTAGCTTTTTTACAAGCGCTGGCAAAACAACTTGCTGGGCGTAGTCGGTAGCCGCTATTACAAAGGCACCATCAACCGTTTTTGGGTCAAATATTTTAGGCGCTAATAACGCCTGAAAGTCGTTTAGTAGTTTGTCTATGTCTACCGATAACTCCTCTGCATAAGGCGTTGGCACAAAGCCGGTGGTTTTTCTTAAAAACAGCTGGTCGTTAAATACATCACGCAGCTTTTTTAGTTGCTCACTCACTGCTTGCTGGGTTAAGCCCAATTTACCGGCTGCTTTTGATGCGTTTTTTTCGCGAATGAGCGCTTGAAAAATACGTAGCTGTTTTATATCTAGCCTGTCTAACTTACTCATGGCAATGCCTTTGTTGTTTAAGCATGATTAACGTATCACATTACCATTTATTTTTGTATCACTTACATGAAAGGGTTGTTTCTAATTGTTGAGCTACCCCCTTACTATGCCCCTACACACTAAATTGAATGATTGGAGCAAACAATGAAAACAGTAATTTTAATAGGCGCACTGGGCAAAATGGGTCAAGCGGCATTAACCGGTTTATCTAAGCATAAAGTAATTACAGCGGGTCGCTCGGGCGATGTGGATCATATTGTAGATATAACCAGCGAAGCGTCAATTACCGCTTTGTACGAAAAAGTAGGCCACTTTGATGCCCTAGTAAATACAGTGGGTTTATGTGAATACGAAACCTTTGCTGATATGAGCGAAGAGCAGTGGATGACAACCATTATGAGCAAAATGATGGGGCAAATTAACCTTGTACGTATTGGTCAAAAGTACATTGCCGATGGCGGCTCATTTACGCTAATTAGCGGTATTTTAAACGTTAAACCCATTCCTTTTGCGATTGCCGATGCAACAACAAGCGGCGCAATAGATACGTTTGCAAAATGCGTATCACTAGAAATGCCGCGAGGCACGCGTATTAATGTGGTTAACCCTACTGTGCTTGAAGAAGCGTGGGACGTATATGGCGAAATGATGCCAGGTTTTCAACCCGTGCCAAGTAAGCTTGTAGGTAAAGCGTTTGAGCGCTCAGTTGATGGCTTTATTACTGGCGAAGTTATTTTTGTAGATGCATAAGTACCCGCTAAATTGGTGATGCAATTGGCAAACTAATAAGCGCTTTGCATTAACAGTAACTGCAAAGCGCTTAAATACAGATTTTAATAGGCGATGAAATGAAAAAATTAATACCCGTATTTGCGATATTACTGGCTGCAGGCTGTGCCAATGTAGCCCCAAGCTCGCAATATGTTAGCGAGCAAGGTGCCGATTCAAATAAAGAATGTAAAACCATACCGCGCCATAAACATACGGTTAAATGGTGTAGGCCGCATCCTTCAAGATAAGTTAAACAACGTACCCGCTAAAACCAAGCGCTTTAAAATAAAGCTTAGGAATGCCGTATTTACACTCGTTAAGTAACTCGCTAAAGCGCATTCTATCAAGTGGATAAAATTCGCTTTCTAAGTTTTGAGCTGTGTAGGCTTGCCCTGCATCACTTAAGCCTAGCTTGGCACACACAGTAATTTGCGCTTCACGTTCAAAGTCGGTTTCGGGTTTCATTAAATCGCTAATAAATAGGTTTGCGCCCTTATTTAAATTAGCTTTAATGTTTTTAAGTAGCTGCTTTTTGCTGCCGTCGTCTGCTAAAAAGTGCAAAACAAGTAGGCATAGTGCGGCATCGGCCTTGGTAGAGAGCTTATCGAGCTCGCCTTCAATAACGTTAACGCGCTCTGTTATGCCGTGCTCTTCAAACTCTTGTTTAGCAATTGCAAGCATATCACTTGAGGTGTCTTGCGCAGTAAATTGCCAAGTAGGGTTAAGCGCGGCAAGGGCAAGTATTTCTTTGCCAGTGCCTGCGCCCACAACTAAAATATGCGCGTTATCGTTAAGGGTTGCTTTAAGTTGAGCATTAGTCAGTTGGTGCAATAGCTCATAACCAGGTACTAAGCGGGTAATACGGTCGTTGTAATGTGTTGCTTGCTCGCCTGTGAATGTGGGCATTTATTAACTCCTTTATAAAACTTCAACAGTGGAGTATCCACCACTTTTTTTACTTACATGTACTTGCGTGGCTACGCGTTCACTCATTTCACTCACATGCGATATAACCCCTACTTTACGGCCTTGTGCTTGTAATGAATCGAGCGCGTCCATAGCAACGCTGAGAGTTTCGCTATCTAACGTACCAAACCCTTCGTCAATAAACAAAGAGTTGATTTGCACTTTATTTGACGAGAGCGATGCAAGCCCTAATGCCAGTGCTAGTGATACTAAAAATGATTCACCACCAGAGAGCGTATTAACCGAGCGCTGTTCATCCGCCATATCGCGGTCAATAATGGCTATATCGAGCGATTGCTCAATAGCAGTGAGCTCATAGCGTTTATTCAGAGTTTTTAAATGGCTATTGGCATAATGCAGTAATATTTTAAGGGTTTGCGTTTGTGCTAAATTACGCATGGTTTTGCCGGTTGCATCGCCCAGCACTTTATTTAATAAGTGCCATTGCTCTACCTGTTTTTTAAGTGTAGCAAGTTCAGCATGTTTGCCCTTAAGTGTTTTGGCGTTTTGATTGTGTTGCTCAAGCGCGGTATTAGTTGCAAGCAAACTGTTTTGTAGCTCAGTTTGCTGATTAGCTAAAAACGTTTCTTGCTCTGCTAATTGGCTTTCGCTTTTTTCGGGTTTGTTAGTATTTTGGTGATCTGTTTGCGCTTTTTGCTGTTGCTTAAGCGCTGCATTTGCATCTGTAAGTGCAGCTAAACGCTGCTCAAACTGCATTAATTGTGCTTTTATTTGCTCACTAGTCAGAGTTAGTAAAATAGCGATCTGTTCATGATTTACCTCGCTATACTGCCCTTTAAAGTCGCTAAACCAGGCATTGTAGCGCTCTTCAAGTGTGCTTTGCTCTTGAATTTGCTCTGCCAAGCGCTGCTCAATATTTTTAAGTGTTATAGCGTGCTCATCGCGTTTTTTAATTGCGCTGTCGTGGGCTTGTTGGCTTGTATGTAACTCCTTTTGGCATTGCTCAAGCTGCGTATTTAGTTTTGCTTGGTAAGCATCGGCACTTAGCGACTCGTTGTTAAATAACGCAAGGCGCTCTGTGCGTGTGGTGTTTTGCAGTTGTTGCGCTTTGGCTAAATCGTCTTTTAAAACTTTAAGCGCCTGCTCACTTTTAGCAATTAACGGTGTGAGTTGCTGCAATTGCTGCTCAGCGCTGTCTTTTTGTTTTTGACTTTGTTCAAGCTGCGTTTGAGTTTGTTGGTACTGCTCAACCTGCTGGCTTAAATCGCGCATATTAAGCGTGTTGCTTTGCAACTGCTGCCAAAAGTCACTGTGCTCAAACTGTGCATTAAGCGTGCTGGTAAGTTCGCTAATTTGTGTACTTAGCTCTGCGTGTCTAGTGCTTATTTGGCCAAGCTTATTGGTTAATTCAACATGCTGATTATGCACTTGCTGCTGTGTATGTTGCTCAGTTTTTAAGTTATTTATTAGCTGATTTACTTTATCTTGCAGGGCTGTTTGCTGTTTTTGTGACTCAAAATAGCGCGACTTTTGCGTGCTAAGCTGCGTGTAGATTTCATCAAGCTGCTGTGCTGTTAACTCGTTAAGCTCTGTACGTGCCCCTTGCATTGTCGTTTTAATTTCTAGCTGCTTTGCCTGAGCGTTCTGTATAGCTTGGCTGTGTTGAGTATGTTCAGTGACAAGTATCGCATGTTGTGTTTGGTGCTGATGCAGCTTAGCTTGGGCGCTATCGACCTGCTGTTTAGCTTGGTTATAACTTGTTTCAAAATCGGCTATTAGGTTATTTAATTGCGGGTTTTGGCTGCTTGCATATGGGTGCTCTTTTGCACCGCACACAACACAGGGCTCGTTAGGAGTAAGCTGCGTACGTAAATGCTCTACGTTTTCGCTAGCACGCAAGCGAGCTTGGTTTAATGCATATTCACTGTGCTTAAGTGCTTGCTCGCACGAGGCTAGGCTTTGTTGCAATGTTGCTTGTGTTTGCTCGCTGTGTAAAAGCTTGGCCGCAACCGCCGCTTGTTGTTGCGTGCTGTGTTTTATTTCTTGATTAAACTGCTGGTAGCGCAGGCGCTGATCTTTTAAATATTCAATATTTTTAAGTTTGCTATCGCATTGTTCAATATTAAATTGGCGTTGTTGCTCATTTAGCTGGTTAAGATCTGTTTGTTGCTGCGCTAGTTGTTGCTCGTGCAACGCTACTTTTTTAGTTTGCTCTGCTAAGAGCGCCGCTTGTTTAGTTTGCTCCTCTAACAGCTGTTTGTTTTGCGAAGCAGCGGCTTTTAGTTGCTCATTGGCACTTAAATATGTATTAAAGCTGTGTTGGTAATAATTCCAATCATTAGCCAGTGGCTTAAGCTGTGTGTGCTCGTTTAACCATGTTTGATACCCAGTGCTGAGTTTTGTTGCCTCATCAAGTGCTTTTTGGCTTTGCGTGTACTGCGTTTGTAATTCGCTAAGTTGCTGCTGCCCTTTTTCGCTTTGCTGAGTTAGGTTTTTAATGGTTTGTGCGTGTATAGCAATTTGGCTGTCGAGCTCGCGGGCTTTAGCAATAATAGGCTCAGCAGATTGCTTTTGCTCTTGCGCTGTTTTTAACTCGCTTTGCTTTGTTGTAAGTGTTGCGGTCTGCTCTTCTATAAGCGCTGCATGGTCAATCGCTATTAATTCGCTTATTTGCGTGCTAAGTGTTTTGTTTTGCGCCGTTAAATATTCATGACGTTTGCGGTTGTCTTTTATTTCAAGAGCGCTTTGTGCTTGCTTTGCTTGCTCACTTTGCTTTGCTATTGCATCAAGCTGTTGCTGCGCGTGTTGTTGCTGCTTTATTGCGTGTTCAAGGGCTTGCGATAAGCTAGCGGCTTGCTTGTACCAATTTAAATTTTGCTCTGTTGTTGCATGCGTTTTTTTAGTTTGCTCAATTTTTTTAAGTAACTCATCGCGCAGGGTTTGTTTAGCAGTTAGCTCGTCATCGCTTAACAAGGTGTAGCTTGCCAGGCTTGCATTAAGTATTTCATATTTATCTTTTAGCGCTTTATTACGCTCAAAAATACGTTTACCAATTAAGCTAAATTTATCGGTGCCAGTTAAACACTCTAAAAGTTGTGCGCGTTCATCGCCCGTGGCTTTTAAAAAGGCGGCAAATTCGTGCTGCGCTAATAATACCGCCCGCGAAAACTGATCAAAGCTTAGTCCTATTTTGCTCTCTACTACTTTTATGGTTTGGCTTTTATCAGCAATTAGGGTTTCATCGGGCAAGGTCACTAACGTATGTTCGGCTACTTTTAGCTTGCCTGTTGCCTTTTTGTGGGTACGTTGTATTGAATATCGTGCACGGTATAGTGCTTTGTCTTGCCCTATAAAATCAACTTCGGCAAAACCTTCCCATTTGCCTCGGCGTAATAAGTTACGCGCATCGTTTAATTTTATACTGTCGCCATTAAAATCAATTAAGTTGCCTTTATCACCTTTTAAGCGTGCAGTTTTGGTATAAAGCGCTAAACAAATAGCGTCTAAAAAGGTACTTTTACCTGCGCCTGTGTCGCCGGTTATAGCAAATAAGCCTGCGTCTTTTAAAGGAGCTTGGGTAAAGTCGATTTCGGCATCGACTATTGAGGCTAAATTATGAATACGAACTGCGGTTATTTTCATAGTTGCTCTTGCTCCGTCAGCTCACTTATTACATCGTTTAACAGTGTTTTTAGCTCATCTGGTACAGCTTGGCCGGCCATATCTTTGTCGTTTGCAAAGGCTTGTTCTAATAAGTTTAATGGGTTGAGCATTTCAATTTCGCTTAAATCTTCAAATACGGCGCTGTTATCGTTTGTTGTAATTTGCTCTCGTACCCGTTCAATGCCGCAAAATTTTACGTTTTTACCTTCAAGTGCTTGCTCTATTTGTTCTCTAAAGGTGGTATCGGTATCACTTGATTTTAGTTTTACGCGTAAATAAGGGGCAATAGTATGTTGTGATATATCGAGCGCTTTAATTTGCTCGCATAAGTCGCTTAATGGCACGCACTCCCCTTTTGGTAAAATAATTACTTCAGCAGAGCGTGGAATGTAAAGGGGGTTTACAGATGTGCTAATAGTTTGTTTTTCATCACCTTTAAATTTTACTACATTAACTTGGTGTGTGTACTTACGCTCTGAAAACGACATAGGAATAGGCGTACCGCTGTAACGAATAACGTCTTTTTTAGCGACTTGCTGCGCTTTGTGTAAATGCCCCAGTGCTACGTAGTCTGCCTTGTTACCAAATACACTGGCCGAAATAGACTCCTCCCCACCAATCACTAAATTACGTTCTGAGTCACTTGAAATATCACCGCCTTTGGCATGTAAGTGCCCCATTACAATTAACGGCGAATTTTGCGCGTTAATGCTATAAGCGTGATCAAGGGCAAGCTTATAGGCTTTTTCAACGCCTTGTGCGTAACTAGGGCCGTTTTTAGTGTGACTGAGTGAACTTATATCGCTGGTACGTAAAAAGGGCATAGCGACGACTACAGCGCGTTTATTTTGCGTATTTATTTCAATCACGGTATTGGCTGGGTCCGTTACTTCAAAGCGCCCCACTACATGGGTGTCAAACTGAGCAAGTAATGGTTGCGCCGCTAATATACGATTTGCTGAGTCGTGGTTGCCGGCAATAATAACAACATGTAATTGCGGGCAACGCTTTTTAGCGTCTTTTATAAATTGGTAAAGCTGGTTTTCGGCGCTGGCACTCGGTGTGGCTGTATGATAAATATCGCCTGAAACTAAAAGTATATCTATGTGTTGCTCTACAAGGGTGCTAAGTAGCCAAGTGAAAAACGCGGCGTGCTCATCACGACGGTCATGTTCATAAAATTGTTGGCCTAGGTGCCAATCTGAGGTGTGGAGAACTTTCATATTGCGCTCTTAAAAAACCATAAGAGCGCCAATATACCCAAGGCAAGTAAAGATGCAAGCCTCAGGGGGGGGCTTTAGTTTAGGTAAAACTATATATAGCAATAATAATGACAGGAAGCGCTAATAAAGCCAAACCAAGCGGCATTTTTAAACTTTTAGTTTGCTTTGCTTGCAATGCTTTTATGGCATTTGTTTCGTTACAGGCGGCTACTTTATCAATATAAAAATAACCTGAGTCTAGATACTGCTTACAACTTTGCTGATTTGCTGGAATGGCTATTAGCTCTTGTTGTTTTTTTAGGATATAAAAATCCATACACCCACCACATTGCTTACTGGTAATAAGTACATATTTGAGAATAATTGTAACGATTTTATTATGCTCAAATAAAAAAAGTGGGCGATTTTAAATATAAAATGCACTAAATATCAACCTAAAATTTCACTATTTTTAATTTATCGTATAAATAGTTAATATTAGTGAGAACACGGCAATATTTGCGCCAATTATTAGCCACTTTTTACTGTGTTTTTGTTCAGTAGATAGTCGTTTTAGTGCATCTTGCTTATTGCATGCCGACACCACATTAACATACGAATATTGGTTTGATTCGTAGCGCTCTAGTAAGTCTTTATCAGCAGGGATAGCTTCGAGCTGATGATCTTTTTTTACAATGTAAAATTTCATATCGGGCTCCTTAAGTTAAAATTTGCTGATTAATTTGTATTGAACCTAAGTGCAATAAAACCGTTAAAGCAGTCCTAATACTAAAAATTTAAGCTCAATTTAAACAACATATTTTTACACCTTAATTTAATCCTAAGCTAATGGCATGAATTAGGCCTGAACCCTTATAAATACAGGGTTTGTACCTTAAATAATACATTTTGTTTGGATACTTACTGTAAACCCCCTTTACAGTTTTAAAAACAGCTCAATTTACTGATTAAAAATGCATGTTAAAACAACGTGAATATTACCGTGTTTAATGGGCGGTTGGTCGCTAATTAATTGAACAAAAATAGTAACTTTGTCAAAGTACGCTCACAAAAATACACTAGGACTCATAATGAAAAAAACAGTTCTTACGCTAAGCGCGTTTGTGTTGCCTTTGGCAATGTCGAGCGCTGTGCTTGCGTCATCCGTTGAGCAAACTAAAGGCTCATTTGTTGATAAGTTTCGTCAGTTAGACGAAGCACTTCCTACCCCCAATGTTTATCGTAGTGCCGCAGGTGAGCCTGGCGAAAAATACTGGCAGCAGCGTGTTAATTACGACATAGATGTAAAGCTTGACGAAAAAAAGCGTCGCTTAACAGCAAGCCAAAGTATCGAATATAAAAATAACTCGCCGCATACACTTAAGTATTTGTGGTTACAGTTAGATCAAAATATTTTTAAAAGCGACTCAATAGCCGAAACCACTAAAACATTTAAAAGTACGCTAAATAGTTTACCTGCGCAAAAACCGGCTAAATTGAGTTTAGGGGAGCTACGTCGTCAGCAATTTATGAGCGACAACGAGTTAGGCTATACAATTAGCAATGTAAAAGATGACAATGGTGAGGAGCTTCGCGTAACTGTGGTTGATACGCTGATGCGTATCGATTTAAACGAGCCGCTAAAACCAGGCAAAGAAGTTGAGTTTAGTATGAACTTTGCTTTTAACATTGTTGAAGAAGATGCTGTAGGCGCACGTTCTGGCTATGAGCACTTTGAAGAAGATGGCAACGATATATTTTTACTTGCGCAGTGGTTTCCGCGTTTAGCTGCGTACACCGATTACGAAGCATGGACAAACAAGCCGTTTTTAGGCCGTGGTGAGTTTACCCTTGAGTTTGGTGATTACGATGTAGAAATTACTGTACCTGCTGATCATATTGTATCGGCAACAGGTAAGTTAGATAACGCAAGCAAGGTGCTTACTCGCACGCAGCGTAACCGCTTAGAAAAAGCCGAAACAGCAAAACGCCCTGTATTTATTGTTACTGAAGAAGAAGCACTCGAAAACGAAAAACAAGGTACCGATAAAACAAAAACGTGGCACTTTAAAGCAGAAAATGTGCGAGACTTTGCTTGGGCGTCGTCGCGTAAATTTATGTGGGATGCAAAAGGTTACCAGCAAGGTGGTGATGAACAGCCTTTAGTTATGGCTATGTCGTTTTACCCTAAAGAAGGTGGCGATTTATGGAAAAAATATTCAACCGAATCTGTAGTACATACAATGGAAGTCTATTCTCGCTACTCATTTGACTACCCATACCCTGTGGCGCAATCGGTAAATGGCCCTGTTGGTGGTATGGAATACCCAATGATCACTTTTAATGGCCCACGTACAGAGCTTCAAGATGATGGCTCACGTACTTATTCTCAAGCTGAAAAACGCTTTTTAATTGGTGTGGTTATTCATGAAGTTGGCCATATTTACTTCCCTATGATTGTAAACTCTGATGAGCGCCAATGGACCTGGATGGATGAAGGTTTAAATAGCTTTTTAGATGGTGTTGCCGGGCGTGAATGGGATCCAACAATTCCATGGGGTGTTGAGCCACGTGACATCGTAAGTTACATGAAATCGCAAAACCAAGTACCTATTATGACACAGTCAGACAGCGTACTGCGTTTAGGCCCAAATGCGTATACCAAGCCAGCTGCGGCGCTTAATATTTTACGTGAAGTTATTTTAGGTCGTGACTTATTCGACTTTGCTTTTAAAGAGTACGCACAGCGCTGGAAGTACAAGCGCCCTACTCCAGCTGATTTTTTCCGTACCATGGAAGAAGCATCAGGTGTTGATTTAGATTGGTTTTGGCGTGGTTGGTTTTACAGTACAGACCATGTAGATATCTCGTTAGATAAGGTTTATCAATTACGTTTAGATACCAAAAACCCTGATATTGATTTTAAACGCCTACGCGATATTGAAGCTGATAAGCCAACATCACTATTTGTTAAGCGTAACCGTGAAGAAGGTAAAAAAACGTGGGTTGAGAAAAACCCTGATATTACTGACTTTTACGACGAAAACGATCGCTTTACTGTTACCAATAAAGAACGTAACTCGTACAATAAATTTTTAAAAGGCTTAGAGCCGTGGGAGCGTAAAACGCTAGAGCGCGCGCTTGAAGAAGACAAAAATTACTATGTAATGGAGTTTTCTAACCTAGGTGGCTTGGTAATGCCTATTTTATTAGAGCTAACGTATGAAGATGGCACTAAAGAAGAACGTTACATTCCAGCCGAAATTTGGCGCCGTAACCATAAAAATGTACAAAAGCTTATTGTTACAGATAAGAATAAGCCGCTTGTATCGGTAACCGTTGACCCGCGCTGGGAAACTGCCGATGTAGATGTTGAGAACAACAACTACCCTCGTCGTATTATTCCTTCACGCATCGAAGTGTATAAAAAGGAAAAGAGTAAAGCGAAAGTGAGTCGCGATATTATGCAAGACATTAAAACTGAGCTTAAAAAAGACGAGAAAAAAGATGAGGAGCAACAATAATGCGCTTTATGCTTATTATTGTTTGCCTTTTAGTTGCTGCGCCAAGTTTGGCGCATCAACTAAAGTCATCGGTTACTACGGTGCTTTTTAATAAACGCACCCATAATATTGAGCTCATGCACCGTTTTTATCTACATGATACTGAGCATGCCGTAGCGCATTTATTTGATGGAAAAGCCGATATCATCAGCAACAAGGCCGACCAACAACGTTTTGTTGACTATGTTGAGTCGCATGTTGCATTGCAAACCTTAAAAGGCGAGCCATTAACGCTTAGCCAAGTAGGTGCGCAAATTGATGGAAAGTTTTTTTGGGTGTATCAAGAAGCGCCTATCCCTAAAGGGATTGAAGGCATAAAAATGAGTAACGGGGCGTTGCGTGACTTATGGCCTTCACAAGTAAACATGGTAAACGTAGAAGGTAAAGGCAAGATTAAAACCCTTCATTTTACCCAAAACGATACTTGGCTCGAGGCTAAATTCGAGCAATAAATGCTTCCCCAACCTACGCGCACTGCAGTTTATGTGCGCGTATTCTCCTATTGTTTATGCTGTGTTCATTTTTGATCTGTTATTAATAACTGTTCGTAGAATTTTAGTAATTAATTAGTGTTTATAAGGCTAAGTAATAGATAAGTGAATACTTTTCTAATAATTTGTTTGATAAACATTTGCTAAATTATTCTCATGAAGTAGAGTCATTATGTGTACACATGTTGTATTGATTTTTACCCCATTCAAGGAATGATATGAAAGCGCAAGTAGAGGCTATTCAAGGAGTTATCTTTGACTTAGATGGCACGTTAGTTTCGTCTGAGTTAGATTTTTCGCTTATAAAAGCACAAATAGGTTGCCCATGCGAGCAAGACCTACTTGATTATATTGCCCAGCTTCCTTCGCCCTATATGCGTGAAGAGGCAATGAATATAGTGCATCAACACGAACTGCAAGACGCACAGTGTGCCACTATATTGCCAGGTGTAACCGAAGCTGTTAATGCCCTTAAAGTCAAAAATATCCCCATGGCTATTGTGACCCGCAATTTTGATAAAGCGGCAGCAATAAAATTACAAAATAACCCGCTTCCCATTGAAACGGTTTTAACCCGTAGCGATGCGCCAGCAAAACCGGATCCCAGTGCGCTAAATGCAATTTCTACGCTTTGGAATATAAGCCCAAGCAATTTAGTGTATGTGGGCGATTTTTTATACGATATACAAGCGGCGCATAATGCTAAAATGCGTGCGTGTTTGTACGCCCCCCAAGCTACTCCTATTTATGCTGATCAAGCAGACTACGTTTTGCGCGACTTTACTGAGTTAGTAACTTTAGTTGAAAGTTATTCTAAAAAAGTTGAGTTATGTTAAATAGGCTTTTAATAATATTTTCGTGTAATAATTCTCGCTTTATTTAAATTTCAAAACTAGCCCAATAGGGTTTGAATTGGTAAAATATTGGTAAAATTAACGTATTGATTAGAGGCACAAGATGGGCAGAGCATTTGAAGTCCGTAAGAGCTCGATGGCTAAAACAGCCAACGCAAAAACTAAAGTTAACTCAAAGTACGGTAAAGAAATTTATGTTGCCGCTAAAAATGGCGAACCAGATCCTGATGTCAATCAATCACTGCGTCGCCTTATAGAAAAAGCAAAAAAAGACCAAGTACCCGCTCACGTAATAGAAAAAGCAATTGAAAAAGCTGCCGGCGGGGCAGGGGAAGATTACTCGCCTGCACGTTACGAAGGCTATGGCCCAGGTAACTGCATGGTTATTGTTGATTGTTTAACAGATAACCCAAACCGCACAATTAAAGATGTGCGCTTACCGTTTACCAAAACAGAGTCAAAAATTGGTACTCCGGGTTGTGTTGCACACATGTTCGATCACCTTGCTGTACTAGGTTTTGCCGGTGACGATGATGAAGTAGTACTTGAAGCACTTATGATGGCTGATGTTGATGTAACCGACGTTGAAGTTGAAAATGGTAAAGTGTCGGTATTTGCACCACATACTGAGTACTATAAAGCTAAAACAGCACTTGAGGAAAACTTTGAAGGAATAAACTTTGAAGTAGATGAAATTACGTTTGTGCCGCAAGTACATGTTGAAATTGAAGATGAAGAAGTGATTGCTAATTTTGACAAGTTCATCAACATGCTTGAAGACTGTGATGACGTGCAAAATGTGTATCACAATGCCATCGTTAAAAATTAATTTAGAGCATAGCTACAGTTAGTAAACATAACGATAAACAAAAAGCGCGTTTTGTGTAGGCAAAACGCGCTTTTTTAGTATTAAAAAAATGTTAGCTATTCAGCTAGGTTATGATGTTTTACTTTATATTTTAATCGATAGCTATGAAGTAGCGGCTCAGTGTAGCCACTTGGCTGCTTAGCACCTTCTAATACAAGTGCTAAAGCGGCTTGATAAGCAATACTATTTTTAAGTGACTCTTCGCTTTGTGCCATTGGCTTATACGCGCTATCGTGCTCATTTTGGCCATCCACCACTTTGGCCATTTTAGCCATAACAGACTCTATTTGTTGTTGTGTGCACACGCCATGCTGTAGCCAATTGGCCATATGTTGGCTTGAAATACGCAAAGTTGCTCTGTCTTCCATTAAGCCTATATGGTTAATATCAGGCACTTTTGAGCAGCCAATACCTTGGTCTATCCAACGTACTACGTAGCCTAAAATACCTTGTGCATTGTTCTCAAGCTCACTTTGTATGTCTTCTTTACTAAGCGTTTGTGGCTGTGCCATTAAAGGAGGCGTAAGTAAATCTGTAAGGCTTGCGATGCCGCGTTTGGCTATTTCTTTTTGATCGCTAAATACATCTACATCGTGATAATGCATAGCATGCAAAGTTGCAGCGGTAGGCGAGGGCACCCATGCGGTATTAGCACCAGATTGCACATGAGCCAGCTTTTGTTCCATCATAAGTGCCATTTTATCTGGCATGGGCCACATACCTTTACCTATTTGCGCTTTACCGCTTAGGCCGCAAGCAAGGCCTGTGTCAACGTTACGATCTTCGTATGCTTTGATCCACGGTTGAGTTTTAATCGCTGCTTTTGGCAAAGCCACCCCCGCGTGCATAGAGGTATGAATCTCATCGCCCGTACGGTCTAAAAAGCCGGTATTTATAAATACCGCGCGCGCTTTGGCTGCATGAATGCAGGCTTTTAAATTGACTGAGGTACGGCGCTCTTCATCCATTATTCCCATTTTTAAGGTGTTTTTTGGCAAACTAAGCGCTTCTTCTACCATGGTAAAAAGCGTATTGGTAAAGGCAACTTCATCAGGGCCATGCATTTTGGGTTTAACAATATTAATGCTTTGTGCACTGGTATTTTTAATGCCTGTTTTTTTATTTAAATCGTGCAGAGCGGCGGTTGCGCTAAACATAGCATCCATAATTCCTTCAAATACCGGTTGGCCGTATATGTCGGTAATGGCAGGGTTTGTCATTAAGTGGCCTACATTGCGTACAAACATCATGCTGCGGCCTTTGAGCGTAAGGCTGCTACCATCAAGGGCGGTATACTGCCTATCGTTTTGTAAGGTACGTTCTATGGTTTTATCGCCTTTTTTAAACGATTCAACCAAGTTACCTTGCATTAAACCAAGCCAGTTTTTGTAAACTTGTACTTTATCCTCGGCATCTACTGCAGCAACTGAGTCTTCGCAATCCATAATGGTTGTTAGTGCAGCTTCAAGTAGCACATCTTTTAAGCCTGCTTTGTCGGCTTGGCCAATAGGGTGGTGGTGGTCTATTTGTAGCTCTACATGCAGGCCATTGTTTTTTAGTAAAATTGCACTTGGGTTTTGTGCCTCGCCTTGGTATCCAATCAGTTGCTCGGGGTTTTTTAATTGGGTATGTGAGCTGTCTCTTAAGGTAATAGACAGAGCACCTTCAACAATTGAGTAGTTTGTGCTTTCTATATGTGAGCCATTCTTAAGGGGCAGGGCTTTATCTAAAAACTGACGCGCATACGCCATTACTTTAAAACCACGAACCGGATTATACGTAGTGCCTTTTTCGGCGCCATCGTCTTCACTTAGTACGTCGGTGCCGTAAAGAGCATCATATAACGAACCCCAGCGCGCGTTAGCCGCATTAAGTGCAAAGCGTGCGTTACTAACAGGCACAACAAGCTGTGGGCCTGCGCTAAGTGCTATTTCGGGCTCTACATTTTGCGTTTCAATTGTAAAGTTTGCAGGCTCTGGTACTAGATAGCCAATGTCTGTTAAAAATGCTTGGTACTTCGCGCTATCCCACGTTTTATTTGCTTTATGGTAGTCATCTATTTGTTGTTGTAGCTGCTCGCGCTTAGCTAAAAGGGCGTTATTTTGCGGGGTAAGCGTTTGCACTATGTTTGCAAAGCTTTGCCAAAATTGTTGCTCAGATAAATGAGTGCCTGGGAGTAGCTGTGTTTTTACAAAGTTGGCCAGCTGTGTATCTACGCTTAGCCCTGAGTGTGTGAGAGTGTGTGCCATATTTACCTTCCTTAAACGGTCGCGGTGTTGTTGTGTGCGTTAAAACAACAATAACGCAAAAAAGGCTCAGTGCATGCATTTTAATCATTCACAAAAAATATAGCGGCAATAACAACTATAAATTTACTAAATCTAAAAAATAAGCCTAATGTTGAATTAAGCGATACGGAGCACACACTCCTAGCCACTCTCACAATAATTTAAATAATTTATAGACCCGTTCGAAGGATTTTATTATGACAACATACACACGTGAAACCGATACTCTAGCAACACTTTGCCAATCTCAAGGCAGTGCATGGAAAGCCATTAACCCAGAATATGCAAGCCGCATGCGTTTACAAAACCGTTTTCGTACTGGGATTGAAATTGCCCAATACACCGCAGATGTAATGCGTGAAGATATGGCCGCTTATGATAAAGACACCAGCCAATACACACAGTCTTTAGGTTGTTGGCATGGTTTTACTGCACAGCAAATGATGATGGCAATAAAGCGCCATCAAAAAACCACTAAGCGCAGTTATGTTTACTTAAGTGGCTGGATGGTTGCAGCCCTTCGCTCTGCATTTGGGCCGTTACCCGATCAAAGTATGCACGAAAAAACCTCTGTGCCTGCGCTTATTGAAGAAATTTATACGTTTTTAAAACAAGCTGATGCGCGAGAGCTAGACCACTTATTTAACGAGCTTGATGAAGCCAAAGCCAATGGCGGCAATGTGCAAGCGGTGCTAGATAAAATTGATAATTTTGAAACGCATGTAGTGCCTATTATTGCCGATATTGATGCTGGTTTTGGTAACGAAGAAGCAACTTACTTACTTGCTAAAAAGATGATTGAAGCGGGTGCATGTGCCATTCAAATAGAAAACCAAGTGTCAGACGCTAAACAGTGTGGCCATCAAGCAGGTAAAGTAACTGTTCCGCACGAAGACTTTTTAGCAAAAATTAATGCTGTACGTTACGCATTTTTAGAGCTTGGTATTGATAACGGTATTATTGTTGCGCGTACCGACTCATTAGGTGCAAGCCTGACGCAAAAAGTGCCTGTATCACAAACGCCAGGAGATTTAGCTAGCCAATACAATGCGTTTTTAGAAACCACACCTATTAACGGTGTAGATGACTTAAACGAAGGCGATACGGCAATGAAGATTAATGGCCAATTATGTAAGCCAACGCGTTTAGAAAATGGTTTGTACCAGTTCCGTGAAGGCACTGAAAAAGACCGTGTAGTACTAGACTGTGTAACAAGCTTACAGTCAGGTGCTGATTTATTGTGGATTGAAACCGAAAAACCACATGTTAAGCAAATTGCAGAGCTAGTAAACCGTGTTAAAGAGCAAGTGCCTGATGCGAAACTTGTTTATAACAATTCACCGTCGTTCAACTGGACGCTTAAGTTCCGTGAGCAAGTGTATCAGCAGTGGGTAGATGAAGGTAAAGATGTAAGTGCATACCCAAGCCTTGGTGATAACAAAGGCTTTATGGCACCCGAAATGGACGCTACAGAGCTTGCTGCCGAAGCTGATGTATTAGTGCAAAACTTCCAGCGCGATGGTGCACGTGAAGCGGGTATTTTCCATCACTTAATTACGCTGCCTACTTACCATACGGCTGCACTGAGCACTGATATTTTGTCAGAAGGCTACTTTGGTGACATGGGGATGCTTGCTTATGTACGCGACGTTCAACGCCAAGAAATTCGCCGCGAACAAGCCTCTGTTAAGCATCAAGACTTAGCAGGCTCTAATATTGGCGATACGCATAAAGAGTACTTCTCTGGTGAGAATGCCCTCAAAGCCGGTGGTGAAGATAACACCATGAACCAGTTTTAACTTTTCTAGATAGTGTTACTCAAGGGCCATATGGCCCTTTTTTGTTGCCTAGTAATTTACTGGATCACGTTTTAACTAGCCTAAAAATTTTTAGATCAGTGTTTAACTAGCTGATGACTTAAAGCGCTTTAATGGCGTATTTTTACTTTAAAAGGGATAAAATGCGGTAAATATTTAGCTAAATAGGCTGTTTTTTATATTTTAAGGTGGCTACTAAAAAATAATAAACCGAATTTTTACTAACTTAATGCCGTTATAAAACATTTTTTTACTAACTGAATGCTTATAAACAGTGGCTCAAACCGGTTTTTTACTAACTCATGCCGCAAAAAGTGTAATAAACCGAAATTTTACTAACTGAAAAACAGCTAAGTCCGATATGGTTTAGTATATAAACTGTAAAGGGGGTTTACAGTTTTACATTGGGCAAAATATTAGCCACACAGGGGTGGCTAATATTAAATTTAAATACACAACTTACTTTTCATTTGTATGTTTATCAAACCACCATTGAATGTAGGCTACTTTGGTCATTAAGTTAGAAGGGCGCGCTGTAATTCCGTGCGACGCATTAGGAATGCGCACCATAGCGGTATCAACACCTTGCAGCTTAAGAGCTTGATAAAATTGCTCGGTTTCAGAAATAGGAGTGCGGTAATCTGACTCACCCGTTAAAAGCATGGTTGGCGTTGTTACATTACCTACATAGCTAATTGGTGAGCGTTTCATGTAGTGCTCAATATGATCCCAAGGCTTACCCGGAAACCAGTAATCGGCAAAAAACGGATAAAAATCTGCAGTTAGTACAAAGCTGAACCAATTAATAACAGGTTTAGCAACCACCGCTGCAGCAAACCTATCAGTGTGACCTACAATCCACGCGGTTAAAACACCACCGCCAGAACCACCAGTTACAAATAGTTTAGATTCATCAATAAAGCCTTTCGCTATTAGCGCATCAACGCCACTCATTAAGTCGTCAAAATCATTACTAGGGTAATTATGATGAATTGTTTGAGCAAACGTTTTACCGTATGAGTCACTGCCTCGCGGGTTCATATATAAAACTACGTTCCCTTTGGCTGCAAATAATTGTACCTCGGTACTAAAATGAGGGCCGTAATTAGCCACAGGGCCGCCATGAATTTCTAAAACAAGTGGGTATTTTTTTGTTTTATCGAACCCCGGAGGGTATGCGATCCAACCTTGAATTGGTAGTTGGTCGTGGCTTGATTTAAGCCAAATTTCTTCTACTCTCGCCAATTCTTTATCGCCTAGCGCATCGGCATTAAGCGTAGTGAGGCGCTGAGCTTTGTCTCGTTTTAAAGTGGCTATATCGGCCGGGCGTTGAGTGTCAGCCAGAGTAAAAACAATTTCGCCATCTTCACTTACATCAAAATCGCCTCCTGAGTAAGGGCGTCCAAAAGCAACGCTACCTATTTGCTCGGTTAGCACTTTACGTTTACCACTACGTGGTTGATAGGCAAGAGCGGTTTTCCCTTCGTCTGCGTAGCTAAAATAAACGCCTTTAGAATTGGCACTCCATTTAATTTGCCCCACGCTTCTATCAAAACTAGGGGTTAGGCTTTTAGTATCGCCGGTTTTTAAATCACGAATATAAAGCTGCGTATTTTCGTAATTGGTGCGTTTATCGTCATAGCCTGTGTAGGCTAAGTAACGCCCATCGGGAGATACTTTAGGTTGTTGATCAGGGCCATCTCTATTGGTTACTGCCTCAATAGCTAGCGTGTTTAAATTAAGTTTATACACTTCGCTATTGGTAGGTTTTAATTGATTTTGAGCGTGCCTATTAGCTGAAAAATAAAGTGATTTACCGTCTTTACTAAAACTTACCTCACCTGCATTATTAAATTCATCATCAGTGAGCTGCTTTGCATTACCGCCGTTTGCATCAATTGCAAATAATTGGCTATAGCCTTTTTGTGTGTATCCTCCACCGTCGGCTCGGTAGTAAACATCATCTATAAATTTAGCTGGCTCTGCCCATGTAGCACCTTTTGGCTTGCCAGGTAAGTTAACGGGTGGTGCACTACTACTTGGCACAAACATGCTAAAAATAAGCTGATTAGAATTAGGGCTCCAAGTAATGGCTCGTGGGCTGCTGGTTAGGTTACTAATTTTTGCTACAGCACCTGTTTTAAGCCACTTCATATAAATTTGACTGCTACCATCGCGGTTAGATATAAATGCAAGGCGTTGGCCATCAGGTGAAAGTACTGGGGAGTGATCCATATGCACGCCAGATGTAAGCGGCTGTAGTTGTTTGGTTTTATAATCTACTGACCAAATATTACTGACTTTGCGATCGGTTTTTATATCCATACGATTACGTACAAAGTACACCGTTTTACCATCCTCAGTTATATCAATCTGATTGGCGTATTCAAGATTAAACACATCTTGCAACTGTAGTGTGTTGTTTTTTGCAAAAGCTAGCTGACTGCTACCGAGTAATAAACTGCTACTCAAACTAAGTGCCATAAGCGTCTTCATTTGTATTCCCTGTTGTGGTTTTTGTATACATAGTTATATGTCAGCAGGGAAGGGATGAAAAGCGCGATGCGGTGAAACTATAATTTGTAACTACGAGTTAAAGCTGTAAAGGGGCTTTACAGCTCGGGAGTATGAGCTATTAAGCTAACTCACACAGTGATTTTATTTCTCTAATGAGTGCAATACCGGCTGCGTTATCGCCATGTACACATAAGCTATTAGCATTTAAATTTAGTGTATTTCCTGAGCGGGTAGTGACACTGCCGTCGCTTAATAGTTGTTTTACTTGCGCTAAAAGAGCAGGTTTGTCGTGAACACTGCCCTCAAGCTGGCGAGAAACTAAATGCCCTTCATCTGTATATTGTCTGTCGGCAAAGGCTTCTAAAATAAGTTCTACGCCTAACGTTTTAGCGGCAAGAGCATGTTTAGCTGAGTCTTTAGTAGCTAACAGCATGAGCTTTAGTGGCGAGGGGTAATGAGCAATGGCTGTAATAACGGTTTGCAAAATATGGTCGTTTTTCATCATATCGTTATACAAAGCACCATGAGGCTTAACATAGCTAAGTGTTAAGCCTTGCACTTTAGCCATGCCATCAAGGGCGGCAATTTGGTAATGTAAACAATTAGTAAGTTCTTGCGCGCTAAGCGCCATAGAACGCCTGCCAAAGCCTTGCTGGTCGGGGTAACTGGGGTGCGCACCTATTTGTACTTTGTGGCGCTTTGCTAAATGCAATGTATCGGCAATTACATCTGGGTCTCCTGCGTGAAACCCGCACGCAATATTTGCCATATCAATATGAGGCATTACTTCATCATCTAACCCCATTTTCCATGCGCCAAAGCTTTCGCCTAAATCGCAATTAAGTTTCATTTTTATCCCTTGTTATTATTATTTTATGGTAACTGGTAATGTACCAAGCGCGTGTGCCTTGCCTAACAATACTTTAGCAAGCGCTGTAAATGCAGGCCCTGCTACGACATTGTTTTTATCTGTATCAATATTATAAGCATAAGATGCCAGTACTGCGTTAGCGCTATTACCAAACTGCGCTATATCGTAGGGGGCACGTAAGCTTATAAAAATTATTTTTTTATCTAATGATGCAGCAATATCGAGTAATGATGATAAGGCTTTAGGTTGCTCAGCAGTATTGAGTGCAAAGTGAGGGTCGTCTTTTAAATCATCCATTCCGCCAATCTCTACAGCGCTTTGGTTAGGCGTAGCGTTGCCTGCAATTACAATATCTGCATTTTTAATTAAGCTATGTGCTTTTACTGGGTCAAACCCTTGCAAACTACTACAACTGTATTTAAGTGTGGCTGTACTTATAGTACTCAGTGCCTGTTGCATGGCCATGCATTTTCGAGTATCGGGCATAATAATATGAATGTGTTGGCCTTTGTTTAAACTAAGGGGCAATATATTTGCGTTATTTTTAACCTCAGTTATAGCATTTACGGCAAGCTCTGCTTCTATTTTTCGATGTGCTTGAGAGCCAATAATATCTTTTGCTTTGGCTAACATGCTTAATGGGTCTAACTTTGTCGTTAATTTAAACTTATTTTTTAAAGCTGTTATACGCGCAGCTGACTGAGCTACTTCGTCTTTATTTAGCTGATTACTATTAACCGATGCAACTAGTTCATCCATTAGGTTGTCGAGTGCGTTTAAATCAGCCGGCGTTCTGATTTCTATTGGCATAAGCGCAAGATCAACGCCTGCAGCAAAGGTGTTGATCACCGCTTGAGTCGGGGTGAAAAAATGGCTAATACCAGCCATATCTAAAGCGTCGGTTACCACCACACCTTGATAATTTAGCTCTTCTCTTAAAATATCAGTAATAATGGTACGTGACATAGTGGCGGGTTTTATCATGCTTTTGCCATCAACACTTACAAATGTACTGCTATCGAGTTGTGGGTATTGAATATGCGCCGTCATAATCATACCTGGGTTTTGCGTGGCAATTATATGTTTAAAGGGAGCTAAGTCTTGTTGGTATATGTCTTCTTTTGAGTGATTGACTTGTGGTAACCCTGTGTGGCTATCTACGTTGGTATCGCCGTGCCCCGGAAAATGCTTTAACGAGCTAATAACACCATTGCTTTCAAACCCCGCTACTTGTGAAGCGCCCAATTTGCTCACCAACGCTGGGTTTTCACCAAACGAGCGTACATTAATGACCGGATTGTCGGGGTTCATGTTTACATCTACCGTGGGGGCATAGTTAACATTAATACCTAACGATTTAAGCTCTTTAGCTATAACAGTGGCTGATTGGGTTGCGTATTTGGTGCCATGCTTTTTATAAGTAGCACCAATAGACATATTTCCTGTAAACGAAGTGGCTACATCACGTGGTAAACGCGCTACGCGTCCGCCTTCTTGGTCTATCGAAATAAATAACGGCAGCTTAGAGCTTGATTTACTTGCAGCAGCTTGTAGTTGACTGTTAAGGGTAATGGTTTGCTCAATAGATTGGGTGTTTTCAGAAAATAAAATAACGCCGCCAATATTATGTTTTGTAATGGCCGCTGATAGCTCATCGGGGAGGGAAGTAACCGGTGTTCTACAATGTTTGCTAATCCCTTGCTGACAAAAGTAGCGTAAATCAAGAATGAGTTTTTGGCCAAGCTGTTGCTCAAGAGACAATGAAGATTTAGCAAAAGAAGATTGTAATGGCATTAAGCACCCAGATAAAAAAACAATAGATGAAATAAAGCATTTATTTAGCAAAAATACACTCCAACGCTAAATAGATAAGTGGCAGGTAGCTTATCTATTTTTGTGTACAACTGCAAAGTACAGCTGTTTATACGGATAGAGTAACGAGTTAGGGGTGTATAATGGCTGAATACACCGATGCATTAGGTTTACGATTTATGCCCTTATCACAAATTAATTCTGTTGCTGAACATAAAGGCTTGACATATATAGTTAACTCTATATAGTGGGCCGCAGCTAGAAAGAAAGCATGATAGTTTATAAATCTTTATTTCGTTGTTGTATAAGTAATACTTGTAGTACCGTCCTGAAGTTTTTAAGTACCATCTCATTTTTTGCTACACCCGCTCTTATGAGCATATTTTTTATTTTTATATCAGGATATTACAATGTCTAACATCGTATCAGGTACAGTTAAGTGGTTTAACGAATCTAAAGGTTTTGGTTTCATCGAGCAAGAAAATGGCCCAGACGTTTTCGCACATTTCTCAGCAATCAAAAGCGAAGGTTTCAAAACTTTAGCTGAAGGCCAACGTGTAGAGTTCACTCTTTCACAAGGTCAAAAAGGTCCTCAAGCGGATAACATCACTCCGTTATAATTTTTACTTTTAAAGTAAAAATAAAAAAAAGCGCTTAAGGCGCTTTTTTTGTGCCTAAAATTTGACTGTACAACACTGCCATCTATCATTTAATAATATAAATTAATGTAGTGGTGCGGTTATTCTAAAACTCTTCTTTCTTATTGCTTGTCCCTTCCTAAGCACGTTTAGCTATGCAAACCATTTTAAGTTAGTTATTTATACAGATCAGTTTGCACCCTATAATTTTATAAACGAGCACGGCCAACTTGTTGGCGCTAACTACGATATAGTCAACGCATTGTGTATTAAAGCAGAAGTAGAGTGCGACTTTAAAGTAATGCCCTGGAAACGCGCGGCCACATTAGTAAATAAAACACCCCACTCAGCTATATTCTCTATTGCTAAACAGACTAACAGGATCCCCCTTTATAATTGGCTTGGTCCATTAACTACCGCGCGAACCTATTTTTATAAATTAAACAGCCGTTCAGATATTACAGTTAATACAATCACCGATACAAAAAAATACATATTAGGTATGGTAAGGGCTGATATTTACCAGTCGTTAGTTAAAAATATCGGGTTTATAGAAGGGCAAAATCTAATGACCTTTGGAGAAGAGCAGCAGTATATTCAGCTTTTTATTAATAACAAAATAGACCTTATATTAGGCTCTGAGCATGTTATATATAATCAACTTAGGCCTTATAATATTAATTTAGATAATGTCAAAAAGTTAATTGAACTACCTGTTAGTAGCGACTTAAAAGACAACTATCTAGCTTTTAATAAGGCTGTTCCTCAGCATATAGTACAACAGTTTGAATATGCATTTAAATTACTTAAAGAAGAGCGAGAACTAGCCTCTTTTATTCAGCCCTATAGCAACTACTAATACCAATCCATAATAATATTTAAGCATTTTTAGGGACTAAACGTGACGCTACCGGCATTTAAAAATTTTCATTTACGACTGCATGGATGCAGAAGATAGAGCAATGCAGGAGCATTTGCTGAGAACAACCAAATAGCAAATATTTTGCCTAGCTATCAACATGTTTTTCTACCTCAAAATAAATCGCTTAATTAAGCGGGCTGGTATAATACTAAACCTGTATTGTATTTGATGTGCATATACAGAGTTATTATTTAATTAAGTTGATGTTATGGGGCTTGAATATAAGGTGAGGGGGTGTGTTTAGTTACTTCAAAAAAAGCCTTATTTAGAGCATCTATATACTGGGGGGCTGTTCCTAAATTAGCAGCTAAATAAGAATGCACCTTGAGCTCATCAACGATATGAATAACACTCAAAAAGTTTTTTTCTAGTTTGAGGTACTCTGCCATTTGCAGCATAAATGCCGGATCATCAACTATTAAATCAACCTTTTTTGCTATTAACAAAGCGTAGGATTGCTTTATATCCGATGTTAATACAACCTCAAAACCAAGTGAGGTTAAAATTTTTGTGGCGTAATCATGACGTTGCATAGCTATTTTGTAAGATTTAGCGTCTTCTGTTTTTGTTACTTTAATATCTTGGCGTGAGCTTAAAGCTATAAAACCTAGTTCAAAATAACCAATAGGTTCGCCTATCCAAATAAATTGTTTTTCTCGCTCGGGCGTTCGTGCAATGCTGTATATAAAGGTGTTTTTTACTTTTGATGCAACCATAAAAGCGCGTGCCCAAGGGTAAATATGTATGTCTGCAGTGTAATTTGCGGCTTCAAAAACCTGCCTAATAAACTCTGTACCTGCACCTGTGACTTCTCCATCGTTTAGTACCTGATGGGGAGGAGCAAGTTCAGTCACGACTAAAAGTTGCTTTTGTGATGCTGCGCTAAAAAAAGAACATAACAAGAACAAAAATATAAATACACGCATTAATTTGGCTTACCTTCTAGTGTTTCTATAATCCATTTTTTATTGATACGCTTTGGCATAACGTATAGCAGGCTAATTATACAAATCTGCAATAATACTTAATCATTTTTACAGAGCTACACGTGTCGCTAGATACGTTAAAGTATTCTCACTTAGAACAGCTAAGTAGCTAATTTTTGCCTAATTACCAGCACGATTTTCCAGCCTTAAAATAGATCACTTAATTAAGCTAATTGGTATTAGTTGATATTGGCTAATACTAGTGTGGTATAAGATTACAAATTTACCAATTGATTTGCTAAATGAAGTGGAGGAAAGCGTAATTATTTCCGCAAGTTGTATAAGTATTTAGAGGTGGGGAAAGTGGGTGAGTAGAGTATAAAAGAGCATCTCTAAAACGATAAAAGGGCCTTGCGGCCCTTGGTGAAGTATCGTTCAAGTCAGATAGTGCTTTAACCCCTTAAAGTACTATCTTCTTGTTTTGCAACACCGGTGTTCATCTCATTAAGTTTCTAAGCTAGCGAGAGGAAAAACCCAGCAATTGCTGCGCTCATAAGGTTAGCCATAGATCCTGCTAACACTGCTCTGAGCCCTAAGCGTGCGATATCCTTTCGCCGACTAGGCGCCATACCGCCTAATCCACCTAGTAAAATAGCTATCGACGATAGATTAGCAAACCCACATAACGCAAATGTTACAATTGCTTGAGTGTGCGCACTTAACGTATCGCGATAATTTATAAAGTCTAAGTAAGCAACAAATTCATTTACTACTAACTTTTGACCAATAAAACTGCCTGCTATGATTGCCTCATCCCATGGTACGCCAAGTAACCATGCAACAGGAGCAAATACATAACCTAAAATTTCTTGTAGCGTTAAAGTAGGGTAATCAAACCAACCCCCAATACCGCCTAATAAACCATTTAATAATGCTATTAATGCTACGAAAGCTAATAGCATTGCGCCCACATTTAGCGCTAAATGCATACCGTTAGCTGCGCCTGATGCCGCTGCATCAATAACATTAACCGGCTTGTCTTCATCGCTGTCTAACTCTGCAAGCGTATCTTTAGGTGTTTCGGTCTCTGGCACAATCATTTTGGCCATTAAAAACCCACCTGGTGCAGCCATAAAGCTGGCGGCAATTAAATACTTAAGCTCTACACCAATAATTACGTAACCTGCCATTACAGAGCCCGCTACGGTAGCTAAACCGCCAACCATTACGGCAAACAACTCAGACTTAGTCATGGTTGCTATAAACGGCTTAACAATCAAAGGTGCTTCAGTTTGGCCAACAAAAATATTAGCCGTAGCTGAGAGCGATTCTGTACGAGAGGTTTTCAATAGTTTTTGTAAACCACCGCCCAGAATTTTAATTATCCAATCCATAATGCCAATGTGATAAAGCACAGCAACAAGTGCTGAGAAAAACACAATGACCGGTAAAACTTGAATAGCAAAAATAAAACCGAGAGTGTCTTGCGAAGCAAGCGGGCCAAATAAAAACCCAATCCCGTCGTTTGCAAAGCTAATAACCGAAGAGACGGCACTAGACATACTTGCTAACACGTTTTTGCCTGCTTCAAAAAACAGCACAAACCCACCAATAACTACTTGCATGGCAAAGGCTATCGCTACGGTGCGTAAGTTAATTGCTTTGCGGTTAGTCGACGCCGCAAAAGCAATACTTAGTAGTACAAACATGCCTACTAAGCTCATAAATGTTGTCATACAGATGTTTCCCGTTATTATTCTTGTAGTAAATACTTAATTTTACTTTTAATAATATCAATCGCAACGCGGTTCATTCCGCCTCGAGTCACAACCAAATCAGCGTTATGCTTTGAAGGCTCAATAAATTGATAAAACATCGGTCTAACAGTTGCTTGATATTGCTCAACAACAGATTGTAATGTTCTGCCTCTTTTTTCCATGTCTCGTTGCATACGACGCATTAAGCAAATATCAAGGGGTGTATCTATAAATACCTTAATATCAAATTCTTTATTAAGTGCTTTATCACTTAATAATAAAATACCTTCTACTATTAAAATTTTAGCTGCAGCAACGCGACGAGTTTCATCGCTTCGTGTATGTTGTGCATAATCATAAGTAGGTACTTCGACAGAGTTACCACTACGAAGCTGAGTTAAATGTTCAAGCATTAACTCATGTTCAAATGCATCAGGATGGTCGTAGTTAGTTTGCGTACGGTGTTCCATAGGCAAATGCGACTGATCCTTGTAATAAGCATCTTCTTCAATAATGGCGATAGCGCCTGGTTCAAGCTCATTAACCAACTCATTATAAATAGTTTGGCTAAAAAGAGATTTGCCCGACGCCGATGCGCCAGCAATAGCTATAATAGTTCGTGTCACTAAAGTTCTCACCCACACAGAAAGGAAAAGTTGTTTGGTTGATCACAATAGCAAAAAAGACACGAATAATCTCTTTTGCTTTGCTTAAGAACGCAAATTTATAATGTTTAGCTTTTATGAAACAGGACTTATGTCCTGTACGGAAAATTCGATCAGCGGATAAAGTAACCACCTAGAAGCAAAGTGAGGTCAACATGGCAAGAGCAATCATCTTAATGGCAGACAGCCTAGGTATAGGCGCAGCACCCGATGCAGACAAATTTGGTGATGTTGGAGCAAATACACTCGCCCACTTATTAAAAGCATACCACGACGAAACGGGTAAAGCGTTATCGTTACCTAATTTATCTAAATTAGGTTTAATCGATGCCTGTGAGGCAGCGGGCGGTGAAACGTGTTTAGTTTCTGAGCGTCAAGCATCGCAAGGTGCATGGGGTTATGCAAAAGAGCTTTCAAGCGGTAAAGATACGCCATCAGGGCACTGGGAAATGGCCGGCGTACCTGTGTTATTTGATTGGGGCTACTTCCCTAAAACACAGCCGAGTTTTCCACAAGAATTTGTAGACAAATTTATAGCGCGTACCGGTATACCTGGCATTTTAGGCAATTGCCATGCATCAGGTACCACTATTCTAGAACAATTAGGCGAAGAGCACGTAAAATCAGGTAAACCAATTTGTTACACCTCAGCAGATAGCGTGTTTCAAATTGCCGCACATGAAGAGTCTTTTGGCCTTGAGCGCCTTTACGAAGTGTGTGAAATTGCCCGCGAGTTACTTGACGAGCTAAATATAGGTCGTGTTATTGCCAGGCCGTTTTTAGGTACAAATAGTGCAGATTTTGCGCGTACAGGTAACCGCCGAGACTATTCTGTGCTGCCGCCATCACCTACGTTATTAGATGTATTATCAAAACACGGCGGTGAAGTAATAAGCATTGGTAAAATTTCAGATATATACGCACACCAAGGCATTACACAAAAGCACAAAGCCCCAGGGCTAATGAATTTACTTGAAAAAAGCAGCGAAGTATTAGCAAGCGCGCCAGACAACAGCTTAATTTTTACCAATTTAGTTGATTTTGACGAAAAATTTGGCCACCGCCGCAACCCTGTTGGTTATGCAAAAGCGTTAAAAGAATTTGACGATTACTTACCAACTATACTAAACCAATTAAATGCAGATGACGTGTTAATGATCACTGCAGATCACGGCTGTGACCCAACCTTTCCAGGTTCTGAGCACACCCGCGAATATGTACCAGTTATAGCTTATCAACCGGGCATGCAAAATACCCCGCTTGGCGAGCGCAATAGCTTTGCAGATATCGGTCAAACCCTAGCACAGTGGTTTAACTTACCTGCACTTGAATACGGTGACGGCTTTATAAACAAGCTAAACGCGCCTAAATAAAAAGGAAAACAATTAATGAGTACTCCGCATATTAGTGCAAACGTTGGTGACTTCGCTGAAACAGTATTAATGCCGGGCGATCCGCTTCGTGCACAATACATTGCTGAAAACTTTTTAGATGATGCTGTACAAGTAACAGGCGTACGTAACATGTACGGCTTTACAGGCACATATAAAGGTAAACCTGTAAGTATTATGGGTTCGGGCATGGGCATACCATCTATGTCTATTTATGCGCGAGAGTTAATTGCAAGCTTTGGCGTTAAAAACATTATCCGTATTGGTACCTGTGGTGGTATTGGTACAGATATTAAAATTCGCGACGTAATTTTTGCACAAGGCGCAAGCACCGACTCAAACGTAAACCGTGCACGCGTTCGTGGTTACGATTTTTCAGCAATTGCTAACTTTGACCTACTATTAAACGGCGTTAACGCCGCTAAAGAGCTAGGTATTAAAGCAAAAGTAGGTAACGTATTTACTACCGATACCTTCTACCAAGCTGACGACACATTCTACAAAGACCTAGACAAACTAGGTGTACTTGCTGTCGATATGGAAACAGCCGGTTTATACGGTGTAGCAGCAGAGTACGGTGCAAATGCAATGGCGTTATTCACGGTAAGCGATCACGTGATCACTGGTGAAGCAACACCAGCCGATGAGCGTCAAAGCACGTTTAACGAAATGGTTAAAATTGCATTAGAGTCTATTTAATAAACGCAATTTTATTAAATTAGCAAACAGTTCCTTGGTAACGTATTCACTAAGTTTTGGAGACACGCCCAAAGTGAAGTGAGACTAAACCCCCAAAGCCGCATTTTATGCGGCTTTTTTTATGCCTATAAAAGCGTTGCTTTAAACGAAAGCAAGTTGCGCATTAACAAACAAGTAGCAGCGAGTTTACCTCGCGTTTGATATTAAACTTGTTCGTGGCATAAAGCAGCTGCTACTCATTAATTCTCTCAAAGCACACAGAGGCGCTTAGTGTTACACACCGATAATGGGGTTGATGAATCACTGACATAATCACTCATGAACGAAAGCACACTCTAACCGCGTAGCAGCGAGTTTTCCTCGCGTTTGATATTAAACTTGTTCGTGGCATAAAGCCGCTGCTATTCATCTTTTTAATCAAACTAATGTTACCCAAAGTAAAAGCGCTACCTTTAAAAAGTAACTGCTCGCAGTGTTACTCTTACTAAGTTAATGCTAGTGTATAAATTACAACCATTTATTGTTTTTGTTGTTTAACCGTTAAGCTATGGAGTTGACTATGTCTAACTGGGTAGATGCAACCGTAAAAAAAGTAACGTGGTGGAGCGATACGCTTTTTAGCTTAGTAGTGAATGCAAATGTAGAGCCATTTAAAGCAGGGCAGTTTACTAAGCTCTCGATAATAGAGGGCGATAAACGTATTGCTCGGGCTTACTCTTATGTAAACGCGCCTAATAACCCCGATTTAGAATTTTACCTAATTAATGTAGAGGACGGCTTATTATCGCCTCGGTTGGCGCAATTAACACCTGGCGACACTGTATTAATAGAGCAACGCGCCACAGGCTTTTTTACCCTAGACGAAATACCACCGAGTGAGCAGTTATGGATGCTAGGCACAGGCACCGCAATAGGGCCGTTTTTATCTATTTTGCAGCAACAAGAGGTATGGCAAAAATACACGCAGATAAATTTAGTGCACGGCGTACGTTTTAATGCCGATTTAAGTTATCAAAATTTAATACACACCCTTATAAACGCACATCCTTTACAACTTAGCTATATGCCGGTAGTAAGCCGTGAAGAGCCACAGCAGGGCTTAAAAGGGCGTATTACTACAGTAATTCAAAACGGCGAGCTATTTAGGAAGGCGCGCAAAGCCCCAAGCCCAAATAATGCCCAATTTATGATTTGTGGTAACCCACAAATGGTAAAAGACACCACCCAGATACTTTTAGACAAAAATTTTAAACGAAACCGACGCAGAGACCCAGGGCACATAACGGTTGAGCAGTATTGGTAAAATGTATAACAATCATTTAATAGCTACCCGAAAACGCTCAAATTTGTTATGTTGCAGCATTAACAGCGTTATATGTTCATATTAGGAAAGTTATGAAATCGTTACCTATTATTTTTGCCTCGCTTATTGCTACTGTTGCCCTGATCAGTTATGCAGCAGAGCAAACCGAAGAGACTCAAGAAGAGCAAAAAAGCACCGAGCAAGCATCAAGCTCTACTCAAGTAAGCAATTCACAAACACAAACAAAAGATGAAAAGTTAAACACACTTGAGTATCAAGCCCCAGAGCTTAAAAAGCCAAAAGTAGATACGACAAAACCTGATGATTCAAAAGTACTGGGCAACGAAACCCCAAAACCGGTAGAAAAACCAAAAAACAAAGTAGAAAAAGCAGCGGCAGTGGCCGAGGCAGAAAAAGCCGTAACGCAAGCCAAAGAAGCATTAACCGCTAAACAGCAAGCTAAAGCAAAGCAATCCCGTGAGTCGCTTGCTGTTATAGAGCAACTAGTTGAAGCCTATAACGCCCGCAATATCGAACAATTTATTCGAATGTACGATGAAGATGTAGAGTTTTATATTTTTCCTAATGAGCTATTATTTAAAGGAAAAGAAAAACTAATAGCTCGTTATGGCTTAATGTTTAAAAAATTAAAGTGCATTAATAGCTCGCCAATAAAGCGTATTGTTCACGGCGACATAGTAATAGATCACGAGCTATCAGAAACCTGTTCAACAGATGAAAACGTGGTAGATAAACGCTCAGAGTTAGTTTCGAGCTACCAAATAAAAGATGGAAAAATAATCCGCGTATTATTTTTTAGATAATAAAAGGCCTACTATGCAGTTAGCAGACGACAAAAAAATTCGCTTAATGTACCGTGTTGAGCCTGGGTGTTTAGGGCCGCAAGGCGCAGATCACATAGAAGATTTTTGTCGTTATGCTAATAAGCATATTAAATCACCTTATTACGGGCAATTTTTGTTTTTACCACGCTTTGATAAACAAAAAGATGAACGTCAATACAGCGTAAAAAACCGCAATCTATCGCGAGTGCAGGCCAAAGCCTATTTAAACCATTTTGAAATTGATATAGATACCTTCGAAGAGCAACTCGACGAACTCCTCACCAAAGCCATCGATTTATACTTTAAACGCTAATGTTAACATTGTAGACGTAGAGCTTGCTCACGTTAGAAGCGAAGCTTCTCATTACTTAAATGATGTATTGCACAAAGAGAAAAAAGAGGAGTGAAGGTTGGCGCTAAGCTTGCTCGCGCTAGATGTTAGTTACTTCTCTAAAGCGAAGCGCGGTCACCTCTTTGTGATTGTATTGGTTTAATATTTACGAGCTATCGCTCGTTACGCCAGCGAGCTGCGCGTCTACAGGGCAGGGTTTAGCCTATTTAAACCATTTTGAAATTGATATAGATACCTTCGAAGAGCAACTCGACGAACTCCTCACCAAAGCCATCGATTTATACTTTAAATGCTAATGTTAACATTGTAGACGTCGAGCTTGCTCACGTTAGAAGCGCAGCTTCTCATTACTCAAATGATGTATTGCACAAAGAGAAAAAAAGAGGAGTGAAGGTTGGCGCTAAGCTTGCTCGCGCTAGATGCTAGTTACTTCTCTAAAGCGAAGCGCGGTCACCTCTTTGTGATTGTATTGGTTTAATATTTACGAGCTATCGCTCGTTACGCCAGCAAGCTGCGCGTCTACAGGGCAGGGCTTAGCCGATTTAAACCATTTTGAAATTGATATAGATACCTTCGAAGAGCAACTCGACGAACTCCTCACCAAAGCCATCGATTTATACTTTAAACGCTAATGTTAACATTGTAGACGTCGAGCTTGCTCACGTTAGAAGCGCAGCTTCTCATGGCTTTAGCCGAGGGGATTAACATAAGGGTAAAAGCGTTGCTTTTAAACGCCAGCAAGCTGCGCGTCTACAGGGCAGGGCTTAGCTCCTGCGTTAATTTGACTTGTAGGCGTCGAGCTAACGCAATGATAAAAGTTTCATATTGAATTTTTTCGCGGCATAAAGCCGCTGCTACTGCTATTGTGAGCTTTGCACTTTACGCTGATAACCCGCCTATCACTCTCTAGCTACCCGCTACTATGGTATTAAAACTGTCGTTGTCGTGTAGGCTGGCAAAGGCGCTTTCGTGTAGTAACTCATTACGTAAGTTTGGTGAGTATTCAAGAGCCATTTTTATATCGGCTAAAGCATCGGCATGTTTGTGTGTAAGTGCATACGCACACGCACGCTGCCAGTAGGCATAGCCGTAGTCGCTATCTATATCAATGGCTTGGTTACATAACTCAATGGCTTTGGCGGTTTCGTTTAGCTCTAATAATGCATCGGCTTTGTAGGCAATGGCTTCTACATCTTCTGGCTTACGTTTTAAAATTTCGTCAAATATTTCTATTTTGTTTGCAAAGTCGCTTTCTAGGTTTGCACGCATCCATAACGAGTGTACTTCGTTAGTTACCGAAATACGCTCTTGGTTACTGAGTATTTCTTCTGAGCGAACACGCAGTTTTTCTTCAAGAATTTTTAAGCGATCTTCGTACTCGTCAGTGATCACACTTACACGCGTATTAACTATATCTTCTACTTTGTTTTTAACATCGCGTAGCGAATTCCAACCTACTAAAACCAAAATAGAGGCCGTAGCAGTAATAATAAAAAACACGTTATTAATAGTGTCTGTGGTGTAAATAAGCGCTCTGTCGGCGGTATCTAACTGGGCGTGTGTTACTTGTTTAGTTACGTCTTCACGTAATTGTTGTTGGTCTTGGCGAACGGCTTTTAACTCATCAAGAATATAGCGTTCTAAAAGCGGTTTATACATGGGCTCATTTAATTGTTCTAGCGCTTGTTGCTGTTGCTGTTCTGTTGGTGCAGCAGACTCTTGTGCATTAACAGTATTTAAAAGCGAAAAAAAACAAATAAATAGAATAGATATGTAAAAACGCATCGGTACGCCTAAGTTAATTATTAGTGACTAACCGCACTTTAACATGCAAGGCTTATTGGCACTAGGGCGTGTTGGCTTTGAACTTAAAACAACATAGCAATTTTGCATAATTGTTCACATAGCCTTAAAGCGTACTAAATTTTAGGCAAAAAAAAGCCAGCCCAAAGTGGGCTGGCAAAACTGCTTAAAACAACAATAAATTGTCGCAGGGAAATAACAGGAGTGAGTGGCCATAATAATCAAGTTAATCTGAACATTTACTTAATTATTCAAAATACATTTCAATGAGTTATAAAGTAAAGGTGCATTGGGCTTAGTAATGCACCTTTATAAACAACTTTAATTTCATGGTGAAGGGGGGTATTCCAATGTGCGCTTAATTAAAAGCCACTTTCAAGCCCTTCATATACCATTACGGCAGTTTTTATAAATTAGATCAGTGGCTTTTAAATTAGCATCAGTGCTGTTGATATATTTTGTCTATGTCAGCTTGTTTGCTCAGTATAAATTTATTTATGGTCATTACCTCTTGCAACGTGACCGATTGCTTGCTGAACATAAAGTGCACTGGGTTGGTGTAAATATTTTTTATACTTTTTACCATTAACATATTAGCGTATTTTTTTAAAAAAGGACTCGCTACTCTTAGCTCTTCAATAGAGTAATCTACCCTGTGTTTACTTACCATATCAGCCCTGTTATTGGCATGCGAAGTATATACAATTTGATCTGCAAAGCGCTTTTTATATTCAGCTACCTCTGGGCCATAGTAACTGCCTCGGTTTATAGCAAGTGTAAAACCTTGTTCAAATACTTGCGCTAAAGTGTTTACATCAGGATTGGATGCATGTTTAAAAAGCTTCATTTTTTCTAAGCGGTATGGCTCAGAAAAATAGCCATACTCAGCGCGTTCTGTTGTGTAACTGGCTGAAAAAGTAAAATCAATACGCCCCAGTTTTAATTCTTTATGAATACGGGAAAGGCTAGGGGGGTGTTGGATTTTTACACAAAAATCAGCCCCATTAAAAATTAACTTAATTACCTTAAGCTCAGCACCAGCATAGCCACTACTTAACTGAGTTAGATTACTGGGCCAGTTAGTTTCATTTGTGCCCATAATAAGTGTTTTAGAACAAGCATGAGCCAAGGTGTTACAAGTAGTAGCAACAATTAGAGCGTAATTAACTAGCCATTTAATGATCACTTTGGGTTCCCGCTGTATTAACTATAGAGCACATCAAAATTATCAATGGTATCAATCGATTTAAATCCCTATTTAAAGGTAGCGTACACTCTAATGTATGCCTATATTATTACGGTATATTTTCTAATCGTTAAATAGCGATTTATAAATAAAGTGCTAAACAAGTCATTTTAAATAAATAAGGATTTCGCAATGAGCAAGCCAACAGCGGGTAAATGCCCTGTAATGCATGGTAGTAATTCAGTTGTTTCAAAAGTAAACACAGATTGGTGGCCTAATACTCTAAATTTAGACATTCTTCATCAGCACGATACTAAATCAACCCCCTACGGCACAGACTTTAACTACGCCGAAGCATTCAAATCTCTCGATTTAGACGCAGTAAAAGCAGATCTAAAAGCCTTTATGACCGATAGCCAAGATTGGTGGCCTGCCGATTGGGGTCATTACGGTGGCTTAATGATCCGCATGGCATGGCACTCTGCAGGTACGTACCGTTTATCAGACGGCCGTGGTGGCGCAAGCACCGGTAATCAGCGTTTTTCGCCGCTAAATTCGTGGCCAGATAACGCAAGCCTAGATAAAGCACGCCGCTTACTATGGCCAATCAAGAAAAAATACGGTAATAAATTATCATGGGCCGACCTATTTATTTTAGCCGGTAACATGGCATACGAATCAATGGGATTAAAGATTTATGGCTTTGCAGGTGGCCGTGAAGACATTTGGCATCCAGAAAAAGATATTTACTGGGGCGCAGAAAAAGAATGGCTAGCACCGAGTGATGAGCGTTACGACAACGTAGAAAAACCCGATACAATGGAAAACCCATTAGCTGCGGTGCAAATGGGCCTAATTTACGTAAACCCAGAAGGCGTTAATGGTATACCCGATCCACTTAAAACCGCGCAGCACGTACGTGAAACATTTGCCCGCATGGCAATGAACGACGAAGAAACCGCAGCGCTTACCGTAGGTGGCCACACAGTGGGTAAAACTCACGGTAATGGTCAAGCCCAGCACTTAGGCCCAGAGCCAGAAGCTGCCGACGTACATGAGCAAGGCCTAGGTTGGAACAGCACAAAAGAAGGCGGCGTTGGCCGACACACTGTAACATCGGGCCTAGAAGGCGCGTGGACTACCCACCCAACAAAATGGGATAACGGCTACTGTCACTTACTATTAAACTACGAGTGGGAACTAACTAAAAGCCCAGCAGGCGCGCACCAATGGGAGCCTGTAAACATTAAAGAAGAAGACAAGCCAGTCGATGTAGAAGATCCATCAATTCGTTTAAACCCAATGATGACCGACGCCGATATGGCCATGAAGGTAGACCCAATTTACCGTAAAATTATTGAGCGTTTTAACGACGACTTTGAGTATTTTTCTGACGTGTTTGCCCGCGCGTGGTTTAAACTTACACACCGCGACTTAGGTCCTAAAGCGTGTTACTTAGGTAAAGATGTACCAAGCGAAGACCTAATTTGGCAAGATCCAATTCCAAGCGTTGACTACACCCTGTCTGATGACGAAATTAGCGAGCTAAAAGCACAAATACTTAACTGCGGCATAAGCGCTAGCGACTTAATTACTACTGCATGGGATAGCGCACGTACTTATCGTGGCTCAGACCGCCGTGGTGGTGCAAATGGTGCGCGTATTCGCCTAGCTCCTCAAAAAGATTGGCAAGGCAATGAGCCAGAGCGTCTAGCAAGCGTACTTAGCGCCCTTGAAAAATTTAAAGCAGGTTTAGCTAAGCCTATCAGCATTGCTGATTTAATAGTATTAGGTGGAACAGCAGCCGTAGAGCAAGCGGCAAAACAAGCAGGTGTTAATGTAACAGTATCGTTTGCGCCAGGTCGCGGCGATGCAACCGATGAAATGACTGATGCTGAGTCGTTCGAACCATTAGAGCCTGTGCACGATGGCTTTAGAAACTACCTTAAAGGCGACTTTAGCGTATCGCCAGAAGAGCTACTTTTAGAGCGTAGCCAATTAATGGGGCTAACAGCACCAGAAATGACCGTACTGTTTGGCGGAATGCGCGTACTAGGTACAAACTACGCAGGTAGCAACCACGGTGTATTTACCGATAACGTAGGCACGCTTTCTACCGACTTTTTTGTAAACCTAACCGACATGGCCAATAACTGGAAACCGTCTGAGCCAGGTGTTTACAACATTGTTGAGCGTAAAACAGGCACCATTAAATGGACCGCAACACGTATAGATTTAGTGTTTGGTTCAAACTCTATATTACGTGCACTAAGCGAATTTTACGCACAAGACGACAACAACGAACGTTTTGTACATGATTTCGTAAATGCATGGGTAAAAGTAATGAACGCCGACAGATTTGATCTTAAATAAATCATATTAACAGGCACAAAGGGGAGCAACATCGCTCCCCTTTTTTATTATCTAAATTTTAGCTTTGAGCTTGTATTTGTTGTGCTTGCTCACGTTAGAAGCGCAGCTTCTCAGGGGTTTAGCCGAGGGGTTTACACTAGGGGAAAAGCGTTGCTTTTAAAACGCCAGCAAGCTGTGCGTCTACAGAGCAGGGTTTAGCTCCGGTGTTAATCTGACTTGTAGACGTTGAGCTTGCTCACGTTAGAAGCGCAGCTTCTCATGGCTTTAGCCGAGGGTTTACACTCAGGTAAAAGCGTTGCTTTTAAAACGCCAGCAAGCTGCGCGTCTACAAGGTAGGGTTAAGCTCCGGCGTTAATCTGACTTGTATTTGTTGCGCTTGCTCAGGTTAGAAGCGCAGCTTCTCATGGCTTTGGTAAAGGGGTTTAACATAAGGGTAAAAGCATTGTTTGTTCTTGAAAAATAATACCCTCAACCCCCGTCGTTCAAATATATACAATCCCAAAAAGGGTATTGTTCAATCTTTTGCACAATCCCAGCTCTTAATGGGTTTGCAACAATATAACGAGCCTGAATTATTAAATCTCTTTCATTGCGGATTTGATGCTCAAAATAATTTTGTTGCCAAATTGGACCTTTATTACCACTAAGCGCATTAATCTTCACGGTTGTTAAGCTTTTAAACTGCCTAACTACCTCAGATAATGAGAGCGCCTTAATCTGAAAAAGCCAATGAAGGTGATCGGGCATTACGGTATAGCAAATAGTATTAACATTTTTTTGCATATAAAAGATCGCGCGAGCGGCTACACAGGCATTCTCAAAGCTTTCAAATAAATCGGCTCTTTGCGCACAGCATATGGTGACTGAATAATATTTGTGTGCAGACGAGCAACGACCTTTTAATAGTTTTGTTGAAGAAACCATGAGAGCCATTTCTTAATATATTTTAATAAATATAGGAAAACCTGTTTATTTCACAAGCTTTTAAAACGAAAGCAATGTGCGTCTACAGGGCAGGGTTTAGCTCCATCGTTAATTTTTCTTGTAGACGTTGAGCTTGCTCACGTTAGAAGCGAAGCTTCTCATGGCTTTAGGCGAGGGGTTTACACTAGGGGAAAAGCGTTGCTTTTAAACGCCAGCAAGCTGTGCGTCTACAGGGCAGGGTTAAGCTCCAGCGTTAGTTTGACTTGTATTTGTTGCGCTTGCTCACGTTAGAAGCGCAGCTTCTCAGGGCTTTGGTAAAGGGGTTTACACTAGGGGAAAAGCGTTGCTTTTAAACGAAAGCAATGTGCGTCTACAGGGCAGGGTTAAGCTCCATCGTTAATTTTTCTTGTAGACGTCGAGCTTGCTCACGTTAGAAGCGTAGCTTCTCATAGCTTTAGCAAAGGGGTTTAACAACAGGGTAAAAGCGTTGCTTTTAAAACGCCAGCAAGCTGTGCGTCTACAGGATTGGGCTTAGCTTCGGCGTTAATCTGACTTGTAGACGTCGAGCTTGCTCAAGTTAGAAGCGCAGCTTCTCAGGGTTTTAGCCGAGGGGTTTACACTAGGCTAAAAGCGTTGCTTTTAAAACGCCAGCAAGCTGTGCGTCTACAGGATTGGGCTTAGCTTCGGCGTTAATCTGACTTGTAGACGTCGAGCTTGCTCAAGTTAGAAGCGCAGCTTCTCATGGCTTTAGCCGAGGGTTTACACTCAGGTAAAAGTGTTGCTTTTAAAACGCCAGCAAGTTGTGCGTCTACAGGGCTGGGTTAAGCTCCATCGTTAATTTTTCTTGTAGACGTTGAGCTTGCTCACGTTAGAAGCGCAGCTTCTCAGGGCTTTAGCCGAGGGGTTTACACTCAGGTAAAAGCGTTGCTTTTAAAACGCCAGCAAGCTGTGCGTCTACAGGGCTGGGTTAAGCTCCATCGTTAATTTTTCTTGTAGACGTCGAGCTTGCTCAGGTTAGAAGGATAGATCCAGCGTTAGTTTGACTTGTAGACGTCGAGCTTGCTCAAGTTAGAAGCGCAGCTTCTCATGGCTTTAGCCGAGGGTTTTACATAAGGCTAAAAACGTTGCTTTTAAACGCCAGCAAGCTGTGCGTCTACAGGTCAGGGCTTAGCTTCGGCGTTAATCTGACTTGTATTTGTTGCGCTTGCTCACGTTAGAAGCGCAGCTTCTCATGGCTTTAGCCGAGGGGTTTAACATAAGGCTAAAAGCGTTGCTTTTAAAACGCCAGCAAGCTGTGCGTCTACAGAGCAGGGTTTAGCTCCGGTGTTAATCTGACTTGTATTTGTTGAGCTTGCTCACGTTAGAAGCGCAGCTTCTCATGGCTACTATTAACGTTTGAAACCTAAAAACATAAACCCAAAATAGACGCGATATAAAATCGCGGCTAAGGCTTAAGCTATTTTTTTTCTTCTATGCTTGCTAAGTACTCGTCAAACGTACCTTGAAAATCAATAACTTGTTTGTCTTTAATATCAATAATACGGGTGGCTAATGACGATACAAACTCGCGGTCGTGGCTTACAAAAATAAGCGTACCTTTAAAGTCTTTTAATGCATTATTTAGTGCTTCAATGGCTTCCATATCCATGTGGTTGGTTGGCTCGTCCATTACCAGTACGTTTACGTCTTGCATCATTAACTTACCAAATAACAAACGGTTTTTTTCACCACCTGAACAGTTACGCGCTTTTTTATTTGCATCGTCTGCGGTAAACAGCAAACGCCCTAACATGCCGCGTACCATTAAATCGTTATGCTTAGCGGTACGCCATTGCGACATCCAATCAAATAATGTTAAATCGTTATCAAAATCTTTTGTGCTGTCTTGCGGGCAGTAACCAAAGGTCGCATTTTCTGACCACTTAATTTCGCCTTCATTGCATTTAAGCTCGTTTACCAAGCAGCGCAAAAAGGTGGTTTTACCCACACCGTTTTCACCAATAATGGCAAGCTTTGCGCCCGCTTCTAATAAAAAGTCGCCGCCGCTAAATAATGTTTCGCCGTCAAAACCATGGCCAAGCTTATTAACTTCAAGCGCTTGGCGGTACATTTTTTTACCTTCGTCAAAACTTAACGATGGGCTCATACGGCTTGATGCTTTAACATCATCTAGCTTTATTTTTTCCATTTTTTTAGCACGCGAACTGGCTTGTTTAGCCTTAGACGCATTAGCCCCAAAACGGTTAACAAAGTCTTGTAGCTCGTCAATCTCAGCGCTCTTTTTAGCGTTTTCGGCTAATAACTGCTCACGCTGCAAGCTAGACGCTTCTAAAAACTTTTCGTAGTTACCTGGGTAAATGCGCAGCTCGCCGTAGTCAATGTCGGCCATGTGAGTACATACCGAGTTTAAAAAATGGCGGTCATGCGAAATAATAATCATGGTACATTTACGTTTGTTTAGCTCATTAGCTAGCCACGTAATGGTATGAATATCCAAGTTATTGGTAGGCTCATCGAGTAGCAGTATGTCTGGGTTTGCAAACAGTGCTTGAGCTAAAAGCACACGTAGTTTCCAACCAGGCGCCACGTTTGCCATTAACCCATAATGAAACTCTTTATCTATACCCGCTTCTATTAGTATTTCTTCAGCGCGGCTTTCGGCTGTGTAACCATCCATTTCGGCAAAAACGCTTTCAAGGTCGGCTACTTTCATGCCGTCTTCTTCACTCATTTCTGGTAATGAATAAATACGGTCGCGCTCTTGCTTTACTTTCCAAAGCTCAACGTCGCCCATAATTACGGCATCTACAACGCTGTATTGCTCAAAAGCAAATTGGTCTTGGCTTAGGTTACCTACTTTAAGCCCCGGCGTAATCGACACATTACCCGCACTTGGCACAAGCGCACCGCTTAAAATTTTCATGAAGGTCGACTTACCACAGCCGTTAGCGCCAATTAAACCGTAACGGTTGCCGTTACCAAATTTAGCTGAAATGTTTTCAAACAACGGCTCTGCGCCAAACTGCATTGTAATATTTGCGGTGGAGATCAAAAAAGGTGTCCTAGAAAAATACTGACAGGGTTATGGGCGCAGCAGGTGCGAAAATAGACCAAGCAATAGGAGTAAATAAGGCGGCAAATTATACAGGCCAAGCATATTAAAGGCTAGCCTATTTAAACGTTAATTCAGTTGATTGCTTTTGAACACGGCTTTATTGTAGTAAAAAATATCAAAAAAGAGTGAGTTATGTCGCCAGCTAAAATTCGCAGTGAAGTCATAAAACTGAGTAAGTTAAGTGTAAAGCAGCCAGATTATTACTTTATTCAAGGTTACTTTTTAGGATTAGGCTTACTGCCCGACATAATAATGCCCAGCCAATGGCAGCCAGACCTATTAGGTGAAATTAATTTCAAATCTGACGCAGAGTTAAAGTATGTCGAAAGCCTGATGGAAAATTACAATAACAGCATGCAAAAAGTGATGCTCGAAGATTTTAAAATGCCCACTAAATGCAGCTTATCTAAAACCGATTACCGCGATTCACTTAAAGCTAATATGCCATTACCAAATTACTGTAAAGGGGCATTACAGGCACTTAAATTGATTGATAAACGTAGCCTAAATAAACATCAAAAAGAGGCGCTAGTAAGTTTGAATGAAGTACTTATTGCGTTTAGCTCTGAACAAGCCGCAATGAAAAAATTTGCTGGCGATCAAGGCTTAGCGCAATCATTTAAAAAGAATTACACCTACTTTGTAGCCGATGTGCTTTATAACATTCGTTTTATTGAAGACACCCACTGGAGCGATGAAGACGAAGCTGCGTTTAACGAACAATTTACAAATCAGCAGCACCACGATGATTTTGCAGCTGGTAAAATGATTGACGACGAAATGATAGAACAGTTAATGGAAACAATCCTTAGTGACTTTACTCCAAGTGCGTTTGAACCGATAGAAGCGTTACTTGAACTGTTCGAAGGTGTTATAACAGATCAATACATAGCACAAAATCAAGGCCATTTTTGGCTGATCCACGAAACACGGCCTTATATGATCTTACGGGCGCACCGCGCGCAAATCAATGCGTTACAAGGTAATATACAATTTGCCATTGATGAATTAGAAACACTGTGGCAACTAAACCCCATGGATAATCAAGCTAATCGCCATTGGCTAATGAACTGCTATATAATTAAAGGGCAGTGGCAAAAGTTAGATGCATTTTTGGCCGACTTTGACAGCGAAGAGCTCCATGCCACAGCAAGCCGCGCCTTGAGTGAGTTTTATAAAAATGGTGACTCTAAACAAGCCAAGCAATACAAAAAGCAACTTAAACAGCTTAATAAACATTTTATAAAAATACTCACCGGGCAAGAAAAACTAAAAGCTGACGGCTTTGAGTTTTACAACTTAGGTAGTAAAGAAGAAGTGGCTTTATACCTACATTCACTTGGTAAACAAGCCTGGATAGCAACCGAAGGCAGTTTGTTTTGGTTACGCAAAAAGATCTAAACAAACAAAAGGTTACAAACAGCGGGTTTTGAGCACAATCTATAATTGACTCTTTTAGCGCAGCGCCTCTTCGCTCTCTTTGTAGAAAGTTCACTTGAGAGCAAATTGCACAAAGAGAAATGAATGATGGTAAACGAGATGAAAAAAGCAGGGGCTTTGGGTAACGGGTCTGCGTAAACAACCTAGCGTCTTTTATCTAGCGCTTCTTTAGTGAATACATCATTTAAAATCAACTTACACAAATAAGCATGCATTATCGGTTTTAGTGTTCAGTATAAAATAGATAAGTTATGATTATCTTAGTTTTTACTAATGGTTTTTTGTTTTGAGCAATAATGTTTTTCAACAAATAGTTAATTACTTGCAGAAAAATAGCGACATTGAAGTGGTGTGGCTGTATGGCTCTCACGCCAAAGGTACAGCGCAACCTCATAGTGATATTGATCTGGCGATCGCTTTTAAAAATTTTGACCTAAGCTCTTTTGATAAACGACTAAGGCCAAAAGAGCTCGAATTAGAAATCAGTAATGAAATTAGTTTAAACGAACAGCTTATTTCAATCGTTGATATAAACTTAATCCCCAGTTACCTTGCATTCAATATCGTGGAATACGGGGAGGCAATTTTAGGTAAAAATAGCCTTAGAGCGATGAGAGAGCAGCAGCGTATTTATAGCCAGTTTGAATTTGAGATGATAGCGAGTAACCATGACTGATACAGGAATAGCGCTTTATATAAGAGAAGTAACACGACATATTGATGAATATATGCAAGAGCTCGACGAATTAAGCCAAGTAGATCAACTTAATAATAGAGACTATCGTGCCGCAGAGCGTTTGCTACAGTTAATGACAGAAGTATGTATTGGCTTATCTAAACATTGGCTTAAAAAGTATAAAAATACGACAAGCAGTAACGCCTACCAAACATTTAGCGAACTAACTCAACTCGGTGCTTTAACTGATAATGAGTTGCTTTCATGGCTTAAAATAATCGGTTTACGAAATGCGCTTGTGCATGATTATTTGAATATAGATCAGGAAATTGTGAAGACGATTATTAAAAACCAACATTATGTAACTATGCACTTGTTTAGCCAAAAAGCGATGGCCGAATTAGCAAGCTAATTTAGATTAAAGGTGGAGGAGTAAAAGTTCACGAGCGGTGGATATGAGGTTTTCTATTGCTTATTCTCTTTGTGAAACTTGTAGGCTTAGAGCTTGCTCGCGCGAAAGGACTTAACGTTTGAATGTTGGGTTATAAATAAACAGTAAGGGTAAGTCGCAATTTAATCGTGGCTATAAATGCGTTTAATTGTAGCCTTGTTATTTTTAATCAGGCGATTAATTACCGCTACTTCGTCAAGCGTTATCGTTTTTTTACTCATCATAAAATGTACGCCATTAACATTAATAGCTGGCGCTGTTTTTACCGGTAAAATTGTGTTGTAGCGTTTAGCAAAATATTTTGCAACAACAGAGTCGTCAATCACGTAATCAACGCGCTTTTTGTTTAACATACCAAAGCGGGTATTTGCATCTGCGGTAAGTACTATTTGGTTGGGGTAGTGTTTTTTTATTTTTTCAAACGCAGCGCCAAAAAAGCTGCCACGGTTAATCGCAACCGTAGCGCCATTTTCAAAAAGAGTGACCAAATCAACCACATTTTTAGCGTTTTTATGCTTATAAAGCAGCATAATTTCATCGCGATAAACATCAGTAAAATAGGAGTACTCGGCGCGCGCTTTTGTATAACTTGCCGCAAAGGTAATATCAATATGGCCAGTTTTTAGCTCTTGCTGAACCCGCGATAAGCTCGGAAAATAAATCCACTCAATACAAAAAGGTGAATTTTTAAAAACAGCGTTAACCGTATCCACCTCTGCGCCTACAAAGGTATTACCCTGCTTAATTAAATAAGGTGCCCAGTTGGTTTCGTTAGTGCCCATTTTTAACGTTTTAGTGCACGCTAGCGTATTAAACTGCGCAAACAAAAGTATTAATAGTAACATTTTCATAAAACGTCCTTTTATACCAATCCGCATAATTAAGTGATCTATTTTGAGGATGGATAAACGTGTTGATAGTAAGGCAAAAAATTCGCTATTTAGTTGTTCTCGGCAATTGCTCCTGCATTGCTCTACCTTCTGCATCCATGCAGTCGTAAATGAGAGTTTTTTAACGCAGATAGCGACACGTTTAGCCCCTAAAAATGATTAAGTATTAATGTGGATTGGTATTATTACTTAAATAACGCCTTAAGCGCCGCTTTGTTCTTTACTATATGCGCGTTAATTATATTTACTTCGTTAAGCGTTATTGTTTTTTTGCTCATCATAAAGTGCACATTATTTACATTCACAGGCGCTACTTGCTCAACGGGTAAAACTGCTGTGTATTTGTTAGCAAAGTAGTTTGCTACTAACGCGTCATCTACTACAAAATCAACTCGCTTTTTATTTAATAAAGCAAAGCGTTTATCGGCATCGGCGGTAAGTACTATTTGCTTACTATATTTATCACTCAATGCTTTAAATGCATGCCCTAAAAAGCTGCCACGGTTAACTCCGGTTGTAAAACCTTGTTTAAATAACTGCGTTAACGAGCTTATATTTGCAGAGTCAGTATGCTGAAATAACAACATCACCTCTTCGCGATAAGGCTCACTAAAGTGCGCGTAAACCTCTCGTTGGCGGGTTTTACTCGCCGCAAACATTAAATCAATACGGCCGTGTTTTAGCTCTTCTAAAGCGCGAAGTGAGTTAGGAAGCAGCGTAAAATTTATACAAAAAGGGGAGTCTTTAAAAATGGTTTTAATTATATTTATTTCAAGGCCCGTTAAATACTCATTTTTTAACACCACATACGGCGGCCAATAGCGCTCGTTAGTGCCTATATTAATTGTTTTATCGCAAGCTTGTGCTTTTACAGCAAACAACCATAACGTTATCAATATCAATAAAAATGTACGTGTACTGCTAATACCATTCATTCAAACAGGGCCTTAAGTGCCGCTTTGTTTTTTAATATGTGCGCATTAATAATGTTAACCTCATTAGGAGTTACAGTTCTTTTGCTCAGCATTAAATGTATTGGATTTTTATTAACCGCGGGCAGGGTAGGGGCCGCCATTAAGTTTTTGCCGCGCTTACTAAAGTAATCGCCTACTAACGCGTCTTCTACCGCGTAGTCTATACGTTGCTTGTTAAGCATTTCAAAGCGCTTACTCGTTGCGCTAGTGTACTCAATTTGTTTTTTATGGCTGGTTTTATATTGCTCAAACTCCTCGCCATAATAACTACCAAAGTTAGCGCCTATGGTTAAACCTTGGTTAAAAATATCAGCCAAGTTATTAACCTTATGCTGATTGTTTTTGTTTTCGTATAAACGCATTACCTCGGTGCGGTAGGCTTCAGTAAAGTGCACATATTTTGCGCGTTCATGGGTAAAACTAGCCGCCCAGCCCATGTCTATTCGGCCATGGCGCAGCTCGGTAAAAGCCCGTTTAGAGTTAGGCAGCATTTTTACTTCAAAACAAAAAGGCGAATCTTTAAAAATAATATTTAATGCATCCACCTCTTTACCTTGTAACTGCCCATTAATACCCATTACATAGGGTGGCCAAAAAGCATCGTGCGAGGCAACCGTTAGCGTTTTTTCGCAGGCAAACACACCCCAAGAGGCACTAAACAATACATACACAAATAAGGTTATTAATTTATTCATTAAATCTCTGGGGTACTTTTTTAATAATTAGTATTTAAACAGTATAACCTAGCCAAACAATATAATAATGAATGAGACGTTAAAGTTGTAAAAAAATGTATCTAAAACCAAAGAAGTTTACGGTTGAGAGAAATGATTAGTGCGAAATTCAATACAATCAGCGTATTAAGCTAAAAAAACCTACTTATAAGTTCTTTAATTTATTGGCCTGTTCCTGTAGATTAAACAAACATGAATGCAGTATTAACGTTGTAAACGCGCAAAAGCCAAGGAGCGGTATAAGCAGTGCCCAATACCACACTAAATTATTATAACCAACATGCACAAACCTTTAGCGACTCAACACTTAATGTTGATATGTCGGCGCTTTATGCTGAGTTTTTGCCGTATATTGAACAAAACGGCCATGTGCTAGATGCTGGTTGTGGTTCTGCCCGCGACGCTATGTATTTTAAAAACCAAGGTTTTATTGTTATTGCATTTGATGCAAGCCCAGCACTTGCAAAGTTAGCCAGTAATTACCTACAACAACCAGTAGCGGTTAAAACCTTTCAAGAGCTTAAGTGTGTTAACAAATACGATGGCATTTGGTGTTGCGCTAGTTTATTACACGTTCCAAAGGCTGAGTTACCGCAGGCGTTTTTAAACCTACAAAATGCGCTTAAACCTAATGGTGTTTTGTATGTATCGTTTAAATACGGCACGCAAGAGCGCGAACATAATGGCCGTGAATTTACCGATTTAACCGAAACTGCTTTAAATGCATTAATTGATCAACACACCGAGCTTAAAATAATAAAACAATGGCAAACAGTCGATCAACGACCAGGGCGCGAAAGCGAAGTGTGGCTAAATGCCTTGTTAACGCATAGCAAAGCGAAATTATAAGTGAATAGTTTTAGCGAACATCAACACCTGCAAAGTAATAACCAACAGCTTATTACGGGTGATAATGACCCGTTATTACCTAACCTTGTGCATGCCATAAACAATGCCACTGAGATTGAAATTACAGTTTCATTTATTCAGCCAAGTGGCTTAGCGCTGTTGTTCGACCCACTAAGCGAAGCGTTACAAAGTGGCGCAACGCTTAAATTACTTACCTCAGACTACCTCGATATTACTCATCCCAATGCGTTAAGAGAACTTATGGCGTTAGTAGATCGAGGAGCCGATGTGCGCATTTACCAAACGCATAGTAATCAAAGCTTTCATATGAAGTCGTATATATTTGTCAAAACAAACGACCAAAACGAGATTACTGATGGCTGTGCCTTTATTGGCTCAAGTAATATTAGTGCCAGCGCATTAACCAAAGGGCATGAGTGGAATTTTAGACACGATTATACACAACCAAAAACAAGCCAAGCAGCAAAGCAGTTTTTAAGTATTCGCACAGCTTTTGAAAATATTTTTAATCACGAATTTGTTACCCACTTAAGCCATAAATGGATAAATAGCTACATTACTAGGCGTAAAACACAGCAATTTGTATCGGTAAACCACGCTGATACAGCTGAGCAAGTTATTGAAAAGAATGAAGCTAAAACACCAAGACCAGCTCAAATTGAAGCGCTTAATGCCTTAGCGCAAACGCGTACCGAGGGCTTTAAGCGTGGTTTAGTGGTTTTAGCAACGGGTATGGGTAAAACATGGTTAAGTGCATTTGATGTAAAACAGTTCAAAGCAAAACGTGTTTTATTTGTAGCGCACCGCGAAGAAATACTTTTGCAAGCACAGCGAACATTTTCTGAATTACTCACTCTATCTACTGGGTTTTATAACGGCAAACAGCGAGACAAAAACGCTGAGTGTTTATTTGCCTCGATTCAAACCATTGGCCGAAGTAATCACTTAAAGCAGTTTGCACCAACAGCATTTGATTACATTATTGTCGACGAATTTCACCATGCAAGTGCGCGTGTATATCGCCAGCTTCTAAATTACTTTGAACCTCAATTTTTACTGGGTTTAACAGCTACACCAGAGCGTACCGACCAAGCTGATATTTTAGGGTTATGCGACAACAACCTAGTATTTGAGCGTAACTTAACGCAGGGAATAGACCAAAAAACGTTAGTGCCATTTCATTACTACGGTATTTGGGATGAAAACGTAAACTACCAAGCCATTCCGTGGCGTAATGGCCGATTTGACCCAACAGCACTAGAAAACAAATTTGCGACACAAAAACGGGCAGACCACGCACTTTTGCAGTGGCAGCAATACAAGCAGCAGCGCACATTAGGCTTTTGTATTTCCACCAAACATGCCGATTACATGGCTGATGCGTTTAATAAAGCGGGTGTAAAAGCGCTATCTGTACATAGCCAGTCAAAAGTACGCCGTAATGATGCACTAAAACAATTAGAACAGCGTCAAGTTGAAGTATTATTTACTGTTGATTTGTTTAACGAAGGGACTGATTTACCAAGCATTGATACCATATTAATGCTGCGCCCAAGCGACTCTAAAATACTCTTTTTACAGCAATTAGGACGGGGTTTACGCACCCTTGAAGGTAAAACACATTTAGTGGTGCTTGATTTTATTGGTAACCACCACAGCTTTTTAAATAAACCCTATGCACTACTTCATGAGACCACGCCAACTGGTGTAGTTAAAAAGCTTAAAAAGCCCAACCTTGCTGATGGCTGCTTTATAAATATTGACTTAAAAGTTACCAACTTTTGGCAGCAGCTAGCCAAAATACAGCGCACCACAGCGTTAGAAGATATAACACAACTTGCCGAGCAATTAGGTCATTTACCTACATTAAGTGAGTTTTACTACCACTACGGCGATATAAAAAAGGTAAACAGCAACTACACTAGTTGGTTTGATCTAATTGCTAAAACACAAAATATTGATGACGAAGCACAGCAAAGTGCCAAGCAATTAGCCCCGTTTTACGACTTTTTACATAAAGGTATACAAACAACCAGTATGACCAAATGCTTCAAAGCTATTTTGCTTGAAGCGTATGTTGCTTTAAATGGCTTTGCCAAACCCCCAACAGTTGCAGAACTTGCGGCTATGAGTGCTAAGGTTTTAGCGCGTCATCCAAATTTAAAGCAACACGATTTACCTATTAAAGAACAGCAAGCAGCTGCAAATTCACAAACATGGCAAAGCTACTGGCGTAAAAATCCAATTAAAGCCTACACCAATAAAAATAAAGACGGCACACAATGGTTTACCTTACAAAACAACACCATAAAAGCCACGTTTGACGTACCCGCAGAAAAATGCGAATTACTAAATAGCGCCGTGTTAGAACTGGTTGAATACACTTTAGCTAAATACAGCCAACGGCTAAAAGTAAAAACGCCAATCACAAAACAAAATACAGAGCAAAATGCGGACAATGTAACTCAGCTAGCGTTTAAAGAGATTGCCGATACAGCCAAAGAACAAGATAACGCATTAAAACTGCCGTACTTCCCTAATATTAAAATTGCCTGCGGGCATTTTAAAACAGGGGATGAAAGCGATATGGAATTAATGGACGCGCCATTTGGCGCAGGCAAGCTCGACCCGCAAATACATTTTTTAGCACACGCATCGGGTAACTCTATGAATGGCGGAAAACACCCAATACTTGATGGGGATTTATTGTTACTTGAACTTATAACCTCCGACAAAGCGGGTTCGCTTCGCGATCAAATAGTTGTTATAGAACGGGACGATATAAGCGGAGACGGGCAGTATTTACTGCGAAAAGTTAATAAATTACCTAATGGGCAATATGAGCTAATCGCTCAAAACCCCGATTACGAAGTAATGATTGCAGATGAAAGCATGCGAACATTCGCCCGCTTTAAACAAGTGGTTTCGTAGTCGCGATTTTATATCGCGTTTTAACGTGTAGACGCTGAACTTGCTCGCGTTTTGTAGACGCGCAGCTTGCTGGCGTTAAAAGCGAAGGTTTTTGGATAGCTATTTTGCGTGAGAATTTAAGGGATTTAATAACCTCTAATTTGAGGTTTTATCGCGTTGGCGATGGCAACCAAAGGGCGGTTGCAGCCGACCGCCCTTTGGAATCCCACGGCGCACCCGAGGATCACACTTTATCTTCAACTTACGTTAATGATGTGAACGTAACCAGCGTAGATAGGCCATCCATGGCCAAGCTGCGCTTTGTACAGCATCCATGCTGTAAATTACTCATCATTAACTCAGTTTCAGGTGTGATCACGGGGAATTGGAATGTGCTGGTAGATTGTATTGTATGTATTTTGTACTTGTAAACTGTTTGTATATTAGAAATAACAAAGGTTTAGCTTTTTCAAATATTAGAAGATGAGAATGTAAATTTATGGAATTAAGTATAAAAGACTTTGATTTTCTAGATAGTTTTGATCATTTAGGGGAGTATTTCTTGGATGAAAATAAGAAAAATAAGCTTGATTTATTTTCACTTAGAATTAATGCTAATGATTTTGATTATGAAAAATTACAAGCAAATCTTTTAGAACCTTTAATAGATTTTTCACTCTCAAGAGCTGTTAAAAATGAGTATCAAAATAAACCAGCCAAATTGAGTAGAGAGGCTCGTAGTAAATTTATAAATTATATTAACAATAAAGGTGAATTGGGAGAGCTGTTGTTGTACAGCTTTTTAGAGTCTCATTTAAAAGCACCTAAAATATTGTCTAAATTAGAATTAAAAACTTCAACGAGCCATTATGTCAATGGGGCAGATGGAGTACATTTTCTAAAATTAAAAAATGGTGATTATCAAATTATTTTTGGTGAATCAAAAACTGAAGCGGGAATTGTTAAAGGCATTACTGAAGCTTTTAAATCAATTTACCACTTTAAAAATGAGATAAATGAAAAGGGAAATAAAAAAAGTGGGTTGCCTTATGAACGGTCTCTAATTTCTCGCCAACTAGGTAACGAAACATTCTCCGAAGATGAAAAGAAATTTATCAAATCAATAATTTATCCATCGCGAAATGAAAGTTTCTATGTAGATGATGCTTTTGGTATTTTCATTGGTTATGAAATGAAAATTGATGATATTGACAAAAAATTACCAAACTCAGAATTCAGAAATAAGATTAAGTTGCAAATAATAAAAGAAGTTAAAAGTCGATTCGATCATATTTCAAATAAAATTGAAGAATATAATCTTTTTGGACATAATTTTTATATTTATTTCTTACCAATAACTAATTTAAATGAAAGTAGGCTCCAGATTCAGCAGGAGATTACCAAATGAACTTTTTAGAATCATTATCTAAAGAATGCCTAGAGGATGAATATTTCATTTATTTATTAGAAAAGGCAGAAATAATTAATGGGGAAAGCTTTTTCTCAATCGAAAATAGCACGCTTTCAGAAAAAGAATTCAGTGATCTATTAAGATTTTCAGATATTTTATCTAATTCAAAAAGTTCAGACGCATTAAATAAATCTTTTAAAATTATAAGTATTTTAATTGAAAGGTATAAGGGAAAAGATTACTTTTTAAGCTTTGCTAAGTCAATTCTTATAAAAATTGGTAACTTTCCTGCGATAAAGTTTCTTGAAGATAAGTATGAGTTTCAATGTGGTATGCCTATGGAAAGGTTTATTTCCAAAACTATCAAAGAAGATTATCAACGAATTCCTAATACAGACTTAACCTTTACTGATTCTCAGTTTGAAATATTTGAAAGGCTTAAGAACAGTAATCATTTTAGTTTTTCAGGACCAACCTCATTAGGGAAATCATTTGTTATAAGCTCTTTCATCCGATTCCTAATTAGTGAGCATAAGGAAACTGACAACATAGTTGTATTAGTACCAACTAGGGCTTTAATTAATCAAACAGTTAACCAACTGAAGTCTGAGTTCAAAGACGTAAAAAGCTATAAAGTTTTAGCTTATCCGAAAGTTCCCACATCATTCAAAGCCGCTGATGCAAGATTTATTTTTGTTTTTACGCCCGAGAGGTTGCTGGCTTATTTGAGTGATCACAGTAACCCAAAACTTGATTACCTATTCGTAGATGAGGCTCATAAAATAATCTCAATCAGAGACTCTAGAAGCCCTCTTTATTATCACGCTATTTTGCAAGCAGAAAAGAAAAGTGTAAAGCTGTTCTTCGCCTCACCAAACATTCCTAACCCAGAAGTGTTTTTAAAAATTTTTGAAAAAAGTAACGATGAAGCCTTAAGTATAAACAATTCCCCCGTATCGCAGAGCCGATATTTTATGGATTTTGTAAATAAGGAATGCACATTATTCACCGAACAAGGTAATGATATAAAAATACCGTTGGATTTTTATGAAAAAGATTTTTTTTATTGGCTTATTAAGTTATCAAATAAAGATAAAAGTATTATTTATTGTAACTCTAAAAGAGATACTATAGATTTTGCATTAGAGTTTTCAAAAAAATTACCACCAAAAAAGAATGAAAGTTTAAACGAACTAATTTCAATAGTTCAAGATAATCTGCATGCCGACTATTTTTTGATTGATTGTCTAAAAAAAGGTGTTGGTTTTCACTTCGGCAATTTACCTCAAGACATAAGGGAAAAAGTAGAGATACTTTTTGCAAAAGGTGATGGTATTGATTATTTATTCTGTACATCAACCTTATTAGAAGGTGTTAACTTACCAGCTAAAAATATTTTTATTCTAAGTAATGCTATAGGTTTAACCAAGTTCACTGATATTGATTTTTGGAACCTAGCAGGTCGCGCAGGTAGAATGACAAAAGAATTATCAGGAAATATCATTTGCGCAAGAATTAAAGTAAAGAACAATCGCTGGAATGAACCTGAAAAAGATTTAAATGTCGTTAGAAATAAAGCCACGAAATCAATCGATTCAATTCTTTCAAGTGGGAAAGGTAACTTTTATAAAAACTTAGAGCGGTCAATAAAAGGTGAACCTTTTACTAATAAGTCAGCATCATATAACGAAATAAATATTTGGAATCATTATGCAAATATTGCCCAAATACACGAAGTTCTGAACTATGACTCAACGTTAAAAAGTAATTTTATAAAGAGAGTTGCCTCTGCTAAAGAAACTTTAGAAAAAAGCACAAAGAAAAATATTGTTCCTGAGCGAATTCTTTCATTCTCCTCAATGATAAAGCCTAAATATCAGAATGATTTTTTAATGCGTCATTATGAAGATAGTTTAGTTTTAAATGCAGATATCGATTATGAAAATTGTCTTGAAGCCTTAAATACGCTTTACCAAATCTATGACTGGGAGCATGAGGAGTCTCATGGACGACGTCCAATATGCAGAACAAAGGATAGTTTAAAGTACTATGCAGTTTTATTATCAAGTTGGATGACTTCTACACCATTAAATCTAATGGTATTAAACTCATTAAAACATTTTGATAAAAAAGGAGAAATTTGGGACGAATCATCGAGATGCTTAATACCATTCAAACGACAAGATAAGACCCATATAAATATGGTTATTAATGAATTAATAACTGATATAGACCATATAGTTAGATTTAAATTAAAAAACTATTTCGATAATTATTTCCTATTACTTACAGAGAAATTGGGGGAGAATTATGCTGGTGAAAATTGGGCTGAATTTCTTGAATATGGCACTAATGATCGTAGAGTAATGGAGTTACAAAATATTGGTTTTTCAAGGCACTTATCGTTATTTTTGTTAGACAAGTACAGTAATCACTTGAGCTTCAGAGGAAATGATTTAATTAAACTCGATATTAAAGCTATTGCTTCATCTTTGGTCGGTAAAAATGCAGAGTATGAGGAGTTTGCTGAAGTACTTTCCTTGGAGCCTTAAAGATAAAAATGCTCATCTTTTAAAATCATTGCAAGGTCTTTCTGAATTATGCTGATTGTTTACTCGTGATACTGCCTAGCTGAGGGTAGGTTTTGATTTGAGGTCGGTTAATTAGTTATGGTATTTTTTATGGTCTGACTAGTTACATAATGTATTTGAACATAAAAAGATGTAAATTATTTAGTTCTTAATTATGACTCGAATAAGGCAGTATGCTTTTTCATTTGTTCATTTGTAAAACATGGTCTAATTAATTGTAAGTCGTCATTTGACATTGAGTAAATAGAATATTTATTGTCGTCAGAACGTAGGCTTATTTTGTAATTTTTGGGGTCATAACTTATGTTTGATGAATCTAAAAGTTTAAATAAGTTGAGTAACTCAATTGGCGTAAAAGCTGATTGCAGTTTGTAATTTCTAACGGTTCGTTCAATGAACAGCCGTTCGTCACTATTCCTGTCTCTTGCTTTCCAGAGCTTGCGTAACGGATCTAGCATTTTATCTTCTAAGGCTTTTTTTAGCATACGATTTAGTTCTTTACTACGTGATGACTTATCGATAAGACGATTTCCATCTTCATCAAAAACACCAATTTCTTGAAAGCGTAATATGCAACTAGAGCCAACCCATAGAGAACTTTTTTTAATTTCATTCAGTATCTCAAAATGATAGCGTAATTCTGGGTGTTCACAGAGTTCACAATCTACAGATGCATCTCCATAGTCTTGAACTTCACCTGTAAAAGCCCATTCTTTTAAAGCTTCTATAAACTCATCAGCTAAACTTAATGGAATAAGGTTTAGTTTTGACTTTTCTAGCCATGGGTTCGTTCTCATTTTAAATTCCTTTTATTGCATTAAAAACAATTTATCAACCAACCGCCAATTTTCCAGCCTCATGCCACATTTCACTTGGCATGGGGTTGGTTAATTCCCACGTTATATTCATCGGTTGGCTGCCATTGTGGCTTTGGTACTTAACTTCGCCGTAGTTTACAAACCCCATAGTTCGGCCGTTTTCATCTTTGCCTTGTTCGCGCACAAATAACAGGATAGTTTTGCCTGTTTGTTGGTGTTCAATATAACTAAGGCCGCGGCCGTGTTCTGGGCGGGCGCTGTTTTGCGTTTGCCAGTGGAACAGGGTGGGGCTGATTGCGTAGTCATGATAGAGCGTGGTGGGCGAGTAGGTTTTTTCGCATTTGTTAAGTGTTACAAATAAAAGCTCTAAATTTTGGCTTTTAAATTCTAAAACGCCTTCGCGGGCGGTCGATTTTTTATCAAATGAGTGTGCGCCAAAAGCTGCAAGTATTTGTTGTCGCGTGTAGCGGCTATGTAATTTTATTGCGTGATTAGGTAAGCACGCTAAATCACTTTCTTGCTGGTGAATACGGTTTATTAATAGCGTAATTACTTGAGCAAGTTCGTGCTGAAGCTCTTTGTGTTTAAGTGCTTGTAAGCTTTGTTCGAGCGTTTTAAAGCCTAAACTTGTGCCAGTGGTATCCCAAAAGTTGTAATGCACCATAAGCGCGTACTGTTGGTTTTGTGGTGTTGGGGTAAAGCTAAAGTCGTTATTACATAAGTCACGTAAAAAGCATAGGTAACTGAGCGAGTCGCAGCCGAGTAATTGGGCGTTGATTGCGCGGTAATACGCGGCATAAATATCGGCCTGCTCTGTTGGTATTTCATCGCCTTTTAACCAGCGCCAGCCGCCGAGTTTTTTATCTTTTGGTTTGTATATATCTTCAAGCGTGACTTGTGGGTTTATGCGTAAAAAATTACTGAGCGTTAGCGCGTCATTAGTATGTTGCGAATAGCTATTTATCAGCTGTTGCAAACGGCGCTTGGTGTTTATGGCTTGCTGAATATTTTTTAATATTGTTTGTTGAGTGCGTTTTTGTAGCTCTATACGGCAACCCAGCGGCAAATGTGGGAAGTTGTTTTCAATCTCGGTTTTTATTGGTTGGTTACTTTTACCAATTAGCGCGCGGAATTTACTGGCAAAGTCGTATTCTGGGCGGGCGTTGCCTACAAAATCGAGTACGGTGCAGCACTGTTTCTGGCTGTTATCGGGTAAACGCAAACCACGACCTAGTTGCTGTAAAAACAGCGTTAGGCTTTCGGTTGGGCGTAAAAATAACAAAGTATCTACTTCTGGAATATCGACACCTTCGTTAAAAATATCAACCACGCAAAGTATTTGTATTTCGCCTTGTCGCAGTGCTTGTTGTTTGGCCGCGCGCTCATTGGTGTTTTTACTGGTCAGTACATCGGCGTTTATGCCTGCTAAGTTAAACTTTTTAGCCATAAATTCAGCGTGTTTTTGGCTTACGCAAAACGCGAGGGCTTTTATTGTGCGAACATTGGTTACGATATCAGCAAGGCTCGATATAATTTTGTTAGCGCGGCTGTTCTCCCCTGTATAAAGGTTACTTAGCTCGCTTATATCGTAGCGGCCGCCGCGCCATGTTATTTGGCTTAGGTCGGTGTCATCATCTAATCCAAAGTATTGAAATGGGCATAAATGGCGCTGATTTATTGCTTCTGGCAAGCGTATTTCGGCGGCTATCACACCGCAAAAGTCATCGAGTATATTTGCGCCATCTTGGCGCTCTGGTGTAGCGGTTAGGCCAAGTAATATTGCGGGCGTAAAGTGATTTAATATAGCGCGATAACTTGCAGCGCTTACGTGATGTACTTCGTCTATTACTATGTAGTCGTAGTAATCGTGGGTTAAATTGAGCGATTCAATTTGGCTGTTTAATGTTTGAATTGATGCAAATAATTGGTTAAAGCGCTGTGGTTTGTAGTTACCTACCCACAGCTCACCAAAGTCGTTATTTTTAAGCACGCCACGATAAGCGCTCTGCGCTTGTTTTAGTATTTCTTCACGGTGGGCTACAAACAAAAAGTGTGCGTTTGGATTTTTATCGTAAACGGTTTTAAAGTCGAACGCCGATATGATTGTTTTACCCGTGCCCGTTGCAGCAACCACTAAATTTTTAAAGCGATTATGCACGCTGCGCTCAACGCTTAGTTTTTCTAAAATGGCGAGCTGATGTGTTTTTGGTGTTATATCAAAATAAAACTGGCTGCTTGCTTGGCCAACACCGCGTTGCTCGTTAAGTGAATTAATGAGCTTTTCTTTACATTCAGCTTTGCCAGTAAACAACTCGAAATCTGGCGATTGCCAATAGGTTTCAAAGGTACTTTTGGTTTTGGCTATGATGTGCGGTATTTCTTGGGCGGTAATTTTTAAGTTCCACTCAAGGCCGCTGGTAAGCGCCGAATGCGATAAATTAGACGAGCCAATATAACCGGTATGAAAACCTGTATTACGCATAAACAAGTATGACTTTGCGTGTAGGCGTTCTTGCTGGTTGTTGTAGCTTAGCTTTACCTCTGTATTTGGTAGGTTGGCTAAAAAGTCAACTGCTTTAGCATCCGTTGCACCCATATACGAGGTGGTAATTACTTTGAGTTTATTGCCGCTTTTGGTAAACGCTTCAAGCTCATTTTTAAAAATGCGCAGCCCCGTCCATTTTATAAATGAGACCAGCCAGTAAATAGTGTCGGACGATTTAATCTCGCGTTTTAGTTCGGTTTCTAGCGATATGCCCGCATTAGCACCGCTAAATAACTCGCTTTGTGTAAGCCCTGTGAGTGGAAATATATCACTTGAGTAATCTTTAAGGTTGGCTGCAATGGGGTTTTGGGTATTAAACAACGCGGTAAGTATTCGGCCTTGGCTGTCGATAAGGTTTTCGTTAATTAGCTCATCATCACGAATATGCTCTTTAAGCCAAAGTACAAGGCTGTTGGCTAGGTCAATTTGTTCTTCTAAGCGCTTTTTTGAATTAGGGATCGCATTAATAGCATGCTCAACAAGCTTACCTAAAAAGCGTGAAAGCCATGTTGCCGCTTCGGCCGTTTCAAGCTGGCGTTCGCCAACATAAAATTGATCACGATTTAAGTTTTGCTCAATTACTTGCGTAATTAACTGCTCGTAAATACCAATTTGCTGCATTAAAACCACTCCCTGTTAGCGAGTAGTTAGTTTACTTAAATACGGTACAGCTACAAGTAATAATCGACTAAGTTACTAGTAATTAAGTACAAACGTGTGAGTTAAGTATTAGCCGAGAGAACAATTAAAGGACGATGCTAAGAAATTATCCCCTTCAACTTCACCTGAAAACACATAATTAATGAGTAATTACCTCACATGGATGTGAGAAAAGCGATGCTTGCACATGGATGTGCTTTCATCGCGTTTACGTTCATATTAATTTTGTGTTTAAAGATAAGTGAAGTTGTGGGGCGCCGTGGGGTTCCAAGGGGCGGTCGGCGGTATCCGCCCCTTGGTTGCCGCCAGCAATCTGGCAATAATCGAATAAAGCTTGAAAGTTAGATGAAAAAGTTAAGCTTTTTTGTTATTGGCCTCTACTTCTAGTGATGCTCTCTGTTCAGCAATCTCATTAGCATCAATTAAAATTACTTTAAAAAATTCTAATTTATCTATTGTTTTTAATATGACTATAACACCGCCATATAGACCGAATAAAAAGGCAAGTGCATATATATAAATTGTACTCCCCTCATTTTTATCAAAAAAATTACTAAATGCGAAATATAAGGTTATGCAGTAGGGAATAATCCCTAGCTTTTCTATTGCACCAACTAAAAAACCTATTCTTCCTTTCGTTCTTTCAATATCGTAATTAAGTCTTCTAATTGATTGAGATAGTTCATAGCTCTGAAATGTTGAAAATTTATTTACAAGGCTTGCATGCAAGCTTATATCGTTCATTATTGGTTTAAAGAAGTCATAGCTGGGGTTTTTTAAGGCGATAAAAGTATTCATCATAAGTGTTATAAAAAGATAAATTACAGGGGTGATGAAAAATATCATTGCAGTATAAGGGTAAGTATTTTCTAAAATGACAGAATAATCAATACTTGAAACAGAGGGGAATACTGCAAATATTATAAAGTAGAGGACTAAAAATTTAGCTAAAAATGATTTCCAGCTCTTAATATTCAAACTACCGAAGAAGTTGCTCTTTAGGTGATCTTGCGATTTTAAAACATCTTCTAACTCATTAAATACTTTTTGCATGTATACAACTCCCTAGTTTGTAGTAGCTAGCTTAATGAAAATGGGTACAATAACAAGTGTTAATCACTAAGTTACTAGTAATTAGGTACAAACGTGTGATTTAAGTGTTAGCCGAGAGAGCAATCAAATGACGATGCTAAGAAATTATCCCCCTTCAATTTCACCTGAAAACACATAATTAATGAGTAATTACTTCGCATGGCGGAGTTTTGTTCCCGACAAATTCCAAGTACCTAAATCCATTTAGGCAATGCGAGTAAAGCGATGCTTACAAATGGGTGAAAAACGTAGTTCTGAACGAGAGGGTAGGGATACCCGAACTGGGCAGCGTACAGGGATGTGAAAGTTGTGTGTTCATCGTGTTTACGTTCATATCATTAATTTAAATTGAGGAGATAGTGTGATCCTCGGGGCGCCGAGAGATTCCAAAGAGAAGTCGGCGGCTACTTCTCTTTGGTTGCCATCGCCAACGCGATATAAGTAAATTATTTCAAAAGCTTCGTTTTTCGCGCGAGCAAGCTTCGCGCCTACGTCGAGTTTTAACAGAACACTTTGATATAACCTGTAGACGCGCAACTTGTTGGCGTTATAAAAGCAGGGCTTTTACGGTGTTAATATTATTAAGTAATGAGAAGCTGCGCTTCTAACGTGAGCAAGCTCGACGTCTACAAGCCAAATTAACCATCGACCATTTAACTTGAGCCAACTCTGCGGTTAATTTTTCCTAAACGGTAAGTACTAATGAGGCAAAACAGGGCAATATTTAATGCACTGCAAACCTTAAATAGGTACACTTATTTGAGGTGTTATTTAAAGGAATGAATAATGATTAAATGGATTTTAGTTTTGCTTAGTTTTATTTCAACGTACGCTTATGCAGGCGAGGCTTACACGCAAAGTAAGTGCGCAAGCATAAAAAAGGAGCGTGAATCTATTCGCTCTCAATTTAGGCAAGGTTATAGCGTTAAAAAAGGTGAGCGATTAACGGCTCGCGATAAAGTGTTATTTAGCCAATTGGCAAAGCACTGTAATAAACTTAGAAAGAGTAATCACTCATACCGTCCACATGCTTCACGTTCAGTAAATACCAACTGGTTACTTAATCAAAAGGTATCAAACATGACTTTGCACAGTGCCAGCTATAAAAACAAAGCTAAGCTTGAGGCGTGGTCTAAATTTTATAAACTGCCTAAACGGTGTCGTAAAAAAGAAATGGAAACAAGCGATTTTGTTTGGTCATTAAACTTACTCAAATTATGTAAAAATTTAATCGATGTTTAATTTTTTTGCAGCGTATGCTTTTTTTTGAGCTTCTAAGTTGAAGAGCATATCTATATCAAAACCAAAATGATGGCTCAATTTAGCCGCTAAGCTAATGCTTAAATCTGAGCCATTAAAAAAACGACTTAGCGTTGATGGATTAACCCCCATTTTATCGGCGGCGGTGCTTGAGTTTATGCCTTTACTGTTAAGTTTGCGTTTAACAATTGAAGATGCCCCTGTTGGTGCAGAAAGTACGCCTATTAAATCTTTGTTTATATTCATGTAATTATGCCTTTCTATAGATATTGGTAACTTAATCAGCAAGGGCTTTTAACCCATATAGTTATTTTCTTTGTTGTTAGATATAAATCATACTAAATAGTTAAGTACAAACGAAAGCTCTTTTGCGTCTGTAACCTTAATGCCTCGGTAAACTTAAACGCGACAGTTAAGACATCCCCCGTGATCACATCCGAAATTTAATTAATGATGAGTAATAGCAGCGCATGGCGGAGTTTTGTTCCCGACAAATTCCAAGTACCTAAATCCATTTAGGCAATGCGCGTTAAGTGATGCTTACAAATGGGTGAAAAACGTAGTTTTGAACGAGAGGGTAGGGATACCCGAACTGGGCAGCGTACAGGGATGTGAAAGTTGTGTGTTCATCGCGTTTACGTTCATATCATTAATTTAAATTGAGGAGATAGTGTGATCCTCGGGGCGCCGAGAGATTCCAAAGAGAAGTCGGCGGCTACTTCTCTTTGGTTGCCATCGCCAACGCGATATAAGTAAATTATTTCAAAAGCTTGGTTTTTCGCGCGAGCAAGCTTCGCGCCTACGTCGAGTTTTAACAGAACACTTTGATATAACCTGTAGACGCGCAACTTGTTGGCGTTATAAAAGCAGGGCTTTTACGGTGTTAATATTATTAAGTAATGAGAAGCTGCGCTTCTAACGTGAGCAAGCTCGACGTCTACAGGTGTTTTGGTGAAATTTGTTGAATAGATTGTACGGAGTTTGAATTATGCGACATGTACCTGTTTTTAAGGTATAACGTAAACATTGTGATTATAGGAACTTCCCATGGATGATTTATTAAACCAAGGTTTAAGCCTTTTAGTTATTGTAGGTAGTGTTTATTCCTTATTAGGCGTTTTGTTTCTCAAAATATGGCTTCATCAAAAAAATGCAAAACTACCTGTTGATCGAAAAAAACTTAAACGTGTTGCTGCGCAAACACTTAGTGAACAAGTAAATGACAAGATTGTTGATGTAATAGGGCTCATCTTTTTATCTGCTTTGATCGTTACGATGCCTTTTGCCATTAAAGGGATTGCTGAAGTATTTGCCAGCGGCGAGTTAAATTACTTTTTGGTTTTTTTAATTGCATTGGGTTTAGTTTATGTAGCAAGAAAGCTGTGGGTTAAATCAAACCTTTTGATAAAGCTTAAACTTGGGCGAGATGCGGAGCTTGCCGTTGCCTCGGAGCTTATAGAGTTACAGTCACATGGATACCAAGTGTTTCATGATATACAAGCAGATGGGTTTAATATTGATCACCTAGTGGTAGGGCCAAATGGTATTTTTGCTATTGAAACAAAGGGCAGGCATAAACGAATAAAAGACGATACAAATTACAAAGTTAAATTTGAGAAAAATCGTTTAGCGTTTCCCTCTTGGTTTGAAAGTAAGCCGTTAGAGCAAGCCCAAAATCAGGCTAATTGGGTGAATAAATGGCTGCAAGAGGCAACGGGCTTCAATACCCTAGTTTTGCCAATTCTATGCTTTCCTGGTTGGTTTGTAGAGCTAAAGCAAAGGCCAGAATTCCCTATCGTTTCTCATAAACAATTAGTTAAAACGATTCTTTCAATGCGACATATTAGCTTAAGCCAAGAACAGCAACGTGCTATTTGCTATCAAGTGATTCAGCGATCACTGCATGAAAGTAAAGCAATTTAAAAGCTACACTTTTTTGGGTCATGAAAGTGTAGCCGAATACGTGTCTACTTTGAAAAATAAGAAACAATACACAGACACAGCATCATTCCAGTAACTGAAATTAAGTGGATCATGCCTATTGTTTTATCAACGGGGCGTGCGTATTTGGCTACAAAACGACCATCAAACATTGGAGTTGGAATGCGGGAGCGTTCAAAAAACATTGCAAATACATAAAATGAAACACTAGCACCAATACCTTTATCCCAATTTGGGGGAAGTACACCATCCTTTTTCATATTTTTATTAATATGTTTAACAGAAATTCTGGAAAACAATATGCCAGAGGCAAAGGTACCTATCATAAATACGATAAGGAAATACCCAGCAAAATGAGCTGCGGGCATCTAAAATACCCCTTCAAATATAGGTTTTCTGTCGTATATGTTTTCAGAGGTTTTTTTCATAAATTTGCTCATTTCATTACTTGCAGCAAAACCGACATATAGTCCTACACCTAACGCAATGACCCACCCATATGGAGTTAACATAAGTAAAGAACTTAAAGCTGTTGTTGTAACCGTTCCGACATAAATACCAGTTGCAGTAGCCGCCCCAAAACTAGCTAGTTCGGTTGATATACTTCTTTGTAGGTTGCCACCATTTTTGTAATCACTATAAACTGAAACTCGTCGCACAACAGCATCGACAGCAATCATTCTATATAATGCTAACTTTTCTAATAAAGGCAATATACTAGCAACTGTTGATATGGTGAGTGTTTAGCTTTACTTTAATAAAGGCTTTTAAATAAGGTAATAATGCAGAGGCAAATTATCATTCCTGTCACTGAAATAAAATGAGCTGCTGCTATTGCTCTATCAATAGGCCGCGCATGTTTAGCTACAAAGCGGGCATCAAATAACTTGTTCTTAATCCTATACTTACTAAAAAGCATTGCAAATACATAAAATGAAGCACTCGCCCCAATCCCTCGGTCCCAACTAGGTGGATACACGCCACCCTTTTCCATTTGTATATTTATATATTTAATTGTCATTCTTGAAAGCAAAAGAGATGAAACAAAAAAGCTAAAAAGAAACGTTAAGAAAAAATAAGTTAATATAGGTGCTAGATCCATCTATAAAATACCCGTATGAATAGGTTTGCGGTCATAAATATTCTCAGTCGCCTTTTTAACTAAAGCATTAGTTCCAATACTAATTTATGTTTAGTTTGTTTATGGTGCTTTGAATAAAACTTAGTGACTTAAGCGGTAGTGATTTACCATGTTTGAGCTTTTTCACTAGATCACGGTATTGAGTGAAGTTTAGCGTTGTAGGTAAGTTAGCAGCCATTTAAATTACTCAAACATTTAAGATAATTAAATATACATAACGGTAATACCAACAACAAATTTAAAGGCTAATGCTAAGCCAACCCCCGTCATTTTGCCCGAAAAGAAGTGGAAGCATGGGTGCTGACAGGAACCCAGCTTCACGGATGAATTATTTGCAGCAGAGTTGATTTAAAGTAGACCGCCCCTTAGTTACCATCGCCAACGAGACATATATAAATAATTTGTAGGCCTAGTAAAAAAAAGCCTCTAAAATCATCATAGAAAATAGACTCAACAAAAAGCCTGTAGTAGAAATAAGGTGTAAGAAAGCTAAAAACTTGTCTATTGGTCTTGCATACTTTGCAACATGGCTGCCATCAAATAGTGGAGTTGGTTTTCGTGCCCTTTTAAAAAAAATAGCCATAGCGTAAAATGGCGCGCTTGCACCGATTCCCTTATCCCAGCTTGGGGAGCTAATTCCATCTAGTATCATTTTATTATCAATGTATTTAATTGAAACTCGCGGGAATAAAATAGCCATTATCATAAGATAAAAAAAGAAAAAGATAGTGCTGTATAATAGTATTTCTAGTACGGTCATTAGAAAAGTTCTTTTGTTAGAGGTTGTCTATCATATAAATTCTCAGTAATCTTTTTTGCTTTTTCATTAACATATAAGCTAGCTCCAAAACCAACAAGTAAGCCTATTCCTACAGCTACGACCCAACCGTAGGGAGTTAGCATTAGAATTGTTGATAAGGCTGTTGTTGTTGTTGTAGCAGTATAAATTCCCGCTAAAGTTGAAACTCCGAAGCTGGCCATTTCTGCTGATATACTTCTATGCCAGTCACTACCATTTTTATAATCACTATAAACAGAAATGCCTCGCACAACAGCATCGACAGCAATCATCCCATAACCGAGCCAACGAGCATTATTTTCGAGCCGTTTAATTTTGTTTAATTCAGCAGTACTACTTATATCAAGTTTAGATGAATGCCTGGCACTTTTGGCTATATGGACACCACGGTCAGGGTTAGACCAAACTGTACCTCTTCGACTCGCACGGTTAGTATTCATAAAACGCTTTAATTCAGCTTGATATTTAACTTGCAGCTCTTTAAATATAGCAAGTGCTTTTTGCTCTAAAGCGACCATGTGGTATTTAGGCATACCCGATTTATGTGCGGCTCGAATGTCTTTTAAAGATGCTTCATATTTACCCGCCAAAGCAGCAAATTTAGAACTGCGAGCTTCTATTGATGTGGCACCTGAACCAATAATAGCGTGTGTGTTACTTTCTAAAAATGGTATCACTTGAGCTTGAAAATCAGAAATTGCAAGCAAGGTTTCACTCCCAAAATCACGTAACATACCTGCAATATTTCTTTTTGATTGAGCTGGTAGTAGCGAAAATTGTCTGAGTATATTTTTTTGTTCTGAGGTAGGGTTATCTGAGAGTTGAGAATATTCTTTGCGCCAGATATATGGTGTACCAGAAGTTATTACTTCATTTTTTATATGGCTATTGTCTTTTGAGAAAACGTCTTTTTCGTCTGTTTTGCATTGAACTGCTTTTTTTGTAATTGGATCAAAACAAATAACTATATCTATCGCCATGGTAATTCCTTTTACTTTAATGGGTACGACACCATAATAAATCGCATATATTTTTTAGTCAAATATCTCCAACGTTTATATTAACAACAAATTTGAAAGCGGCTGCAGAGATAACTCCTATTATGTCTACGCCCGAAATTGATTAATGATAATTAATTTACAGCAGAGCTTATTTTTAAAAAGAAGGGCATTTGATAGTCATGGCTAAAGCGGTAAAAGAAGCTTAAAATGAGAGATGGTATCTACATCGAGTGTTAAAAGAAAAGCTTGGTGTAACCTTGTAGACGCGCAACTTGTTGGCGTTATAAAAGCTCCGCTTTTACAATGTAAATTTATTAAGTAATGAGAAGCTGCGCTTCTAACGTGAGCAAGCTCGACGTCTACAAACCAAATTGAACATCGACCATTTAACTTGAGCCAACTCTGCGGCTAATTTTTCCTAAACGGTAAGTACTAATGAGGCAAAACAAGGGCAATATTTAATGCACTGCTAACCTTAAATAGGTACACTTATTTGAGGTGTTATTTAAAGGAGTGAATAATGAATAAATGGATTTTAGTTTTGCTTAGTTTTATTTCAACGTACGCTTATGCAGGCGAGGCTTACACGCAAAGTAAGTGCGCAAGCATAAAAAAGGAGCGTGAATCTATTCGCTCTCAATTTAGGCAAGGTTATAGCGTTAAAAAAGGTGAGCGATTAACGGCTCGCGATAAAGTGTTATTTACCCAATTGGCAAAGCACTGCAATAAATCTAAAAAGAGTAATCACTCATACCGTCCACATGTTTCACGTTCAGTAAATACCAACTGGTTACTTAATCAAAAGGTATCAAACATGACTTTGCACAGTGCCAGCTATAAAAACAAAGCTAAGCTTGAGGCGTGGTCTAAATTTTATAAACTGCCTAAACGGTGTCGTAAAAAAGAAATGGAAACAAGCGATTTTGTTTGGT